>NZ_DATAGQ010000036.1:0-30045 GCF_036263595.1 Geminicoccus sp.
GCCCGGGTGATCTGGGCGAGCCAGTAGGACGGCGCGATCATTCGGAAAAAGCGGCGGCCACCGATGGTCGGTGGCCGCCAATTCAGGCATCACAACGTGGGGGAACTCTGGACCGGCCGTACCTCGGGGGAGATCAACCGGCCCATGCCTGGACATTAACGCAGCAATGATGAATCAAACGTAAACGTGATGGGTTTTCCTGCCGACAATCGCTCTTCCGTTCCGCAACCCGGCCGGAAGCTGCTCAGGAGGCGGGAAGCCGAGAGGGGTGGGGACAATATGCGATCGAACAAGCTCGTGGCTGCAGCGGCCTTGGCCATGCTCGCCGGCAGCGGCGCCGCTGGGGCCCAGGCACTGACCGAACTGGGAGCGGGAGAGGGTGCGGTCGATATCGTCGCCTGGCCCGGCTATATCGAACGAGGCCAGACCGACCCGAACTATGACTGGGTCACCGACTTCGAGACGAAGACCGGCTGCAAGGTCACCGTCAAGACGGCAGGTACGTCGGACGAGATGGTGGCGCTCATGAACGAGGGCGGTTTCGATCTCGTCACGGCCTCCGGTGATGCCTCGCTGCGCCTCATCGCCAGCAAGCGCGTCCAGGAGATCAACACTGCCCTGATCCCCTCCTTCGCCACGGTCGACGAGCGCCTGCAGAAGGCGCCCTGGCACTATGTCGGCGACAAGCATTATGGCGTTCCCTACCAGTGGGGCGGCAATGTGCTGGCCTACAGCACCACGGTGTTCAAGGAGGCTCCCAAGTCCTGGAGCATCGTCTTCGAGAAGCAGGACCTCCCGGACGGCAAGAGCAACGAGCAGCGCGTGCAGGCCTTCGACGGTCCCATCTACATCGCGGATGCCGCGATGTACCTGATGGAGCACAAGCCGGAACTGGGCATCAAGGACCCCTACGAGCTCACCGAGGACCAGTACAAGGCGGCGCTGGAGCTTCTCCGCCAGCAGCGTCAGATCGTACACCGCTACTGGCATGATGCCTTCGTGCAGGTCGACGACTTCACCAATGAAGGCGTGGTGGCATCCAGCTCCTGGCCATTCCAGGTCAATCTCCTGAAGTCCAAGGGAGCGCCCATCGCCAGCACCATTCCGGAAGAGGGTGCCACGGGCTGGGCCGACACCACCATGATGCACGCGGAGGCTGCGCATCCGAACTGTGCCTACATGTGGATGGAGCACTCGCTGAGCCCGAAGGTGCAGGGCGATCTCGCCGCCTGGTTCGGCTCGGTTCCCTCCGTGCCGGCCGCCTGCGAGAACAATGCGCTGCTGGGTGCGGAGGGCTGCAAGACCAACGGCATCGAGAGCTTCGACAAGATCCATTTCTGGCGCACGCCCGTGGCCAAGTGCGAAACGCAGGAAGCCTGCGTGCCCTACTATCGCTGGGTGACCGACTACATCGCGATCCTCGGCGGCCGCTGAGCCTAGCAACTCCATGGCCGGCCGGTCCGGCCATAGGGCACCCTTACCGTTCTCGTCTCGTGAGATGGTCCCGGACGGCATGCGCTGCGGCCATCGGCGGTGTGTCATGACCGAAGCCGTGCGTTTCGAAGAGGTGGTTCGTAGCTTCGGCAGGGTGCGGGCGCTGGACGGCGTCTCCTTCTCGGTCGCCGACGGCGAGTTCTTCTCGATGCTGGGGCCATCCGGTTCCGGCAAGACCACCTGCCTGCGCCTCATCGCCGGCTTCGACCGCCCGACCTCGGGCGACGTGTTCATCGCGGGCAAGCGATGCGCCGACACGCCACCCTGGGAACGTGACGTCAACACGGTGTTCCAGGACTATGCGCTGTTCCCGCACATGACCGTGGTGGAGAACGTCACCTACGGACTGATGGTCCGCGGCGTCGATCAGCGTGCGCGGCTGGACAAGGCCGAGGCGATGCTGGCCTCGGTGGCCTTGGGCGGCTTCGGCGACCGGCGGCCGGCAGCCTTGTCAGGCGGCCAGCGGCAGCGCGTGGCGCTGGCGCGTGCCCTGGTCCTGGAACCGCGCGTGCTCCTGCTGGACGAGCCGCTGGGCGCCCTCGACCTCAAGCTCCGCCAGCAGATGCAGGGTGAGCTGAAGGCGCTGCAGCGCCGGGTCGGCATCACCTTCATCTACGTGACGCACGACCAGGGCGAGGCCCTGGCCATGTCGGACCGGATCGCCGTGTTCAGCCATGGCCGGATCGAGCAGATCGGCAGCCCGCGGGACATCTATGACCGGCCCCGCACCTCCTTCGTGGCGGACTTCGTGGGTGCCGCCAACGTGTTGCCCGGCAGCGTCCTGGGTAGCCGGCACCCGGTGGCCATCCGTCCGGAGCGACTGAGGCTGGGCGAAGGAGAACTCCAGTTCGACGCCACGGTCGCCGCCCGCCACTTCCTGGGAGCCGGCACGCGCCTCGAAGCGCAGCTTGCCGACGGCACGGCGATCGCGGCCCTGCTCGCCGAGACCGATCCTGAGCGCCTGCCAGCCGAAGGGGCTGTCATCCGGCTCGGGGCGGATCGCGCTTCCTTCCTGGAACTCGCCCATTGAGCGCCGTGGCCGGGGCGGGCCTGGGTGCCGCCATCGGCCGCAGCCTGTGGCGGCGCAGCGGGCTGGTGACCTTCTTGCTCCTGCTGCCCCCGATGCTCTGGCTGGGCGTCGTCTATACCGGGTCGCTGTTCGCCCTGCTCGCCCAGAGCCTCTTCGCCCTGGATGAGTTCTCGGGCGTGATCCTCTACGAACCGACCCTGTCGACGTGGCGGCAGTTCCTGAGCGAGCCCTCCAATCTCGACATCGTGCTCCGGACCCTGGTCATGGCGGCCTGTGTGACGATCGCCTGCGCCGTCGTCGCCTTCCCCATCGCCTACCTGATGGCCCGCTACGCCCAGGGCCGCTGGAAGGCGCTGCTCTACGTCCTGGTGATGCTGCCGCTCTGGTCGAGCTACCTGGTCAAGGTCTATGCCTGGAAGCTGATCCTGGCCAAGGAAGGTGCGATCACCTGGATCTTCGGCCAGATGGGCCTGCCATGGCTGCTCGACGGCATCCTGGCCATCCCGCTGATCGGCGGGCCGTCACTGTCGGTGAGCTATCTCGGCATGTTCCTGGTGTTCACCTATCTCTGGGTGCCGTTCATGATCCTGCCGGTGGAAGCGGCGCTGGAGCGGGTGCCGCGCCGCCTGCTGGAAGCTTCCGGCGATCTTGGCGCGCCGCCCGGCATGACCTTCCGCAAGATCATCCTGCCGCTCGCCTTCCCCGGCGTCGTGGCGGGCTCGATCTTCACCTTCTCGCTGACCATGGGCGACTACATCCTGCCCTACGTGATCGGTTCGTCGCGGCTGTTCATCGGGCAGGTCGTGTATCTGCAGCAGGGAACGGCCGGCAACGTGCCGCTGGCGGCTGCCTTCTCGGTAGTGCCGATCGTCGTCATGGCGATCTACCTGGCCGTGGCACGCCGCCTGGGTGCCTTCGATGCGCTATGAACGTGCCCCTGCCGGTCTGACCATCGCGGCTGTCCTGGGACTTCTGTTCCTCCACCTGCCGATGGCGTTCATTTTCCTCTACGCGCTCACGACGGAGGACAAGTCCTACCAGTTCCCGCCGCCCGGCCTGACCCTGCAGTGGTTCGCGGTCGCCTGGAGCCGCCAGGATGTCTGGGCGGCGCTGGGGCTGTCCGTCCGGGTCGCCGCCCTTGCCACGCTCGTCGCCATGATCCTCGGCACGCTGGCCGCCCTGGCCTTGGTGCGCGCCCGTTTCTTCGGCAAGGAGACGGTCACGCTTCTGCTGATCCTGCCGATCGCGCTGCCCGGCATCATCACCGGCATAGCACTCCGCTCCGCCTTCGGGATCATGGAGATCCCGTTCAGCTTCTGGACGATCGTGATCGGCCACGCGACCTTCTGCGTCGTGGTCGTCTACAACAACGCGATCGCCCGCCTGCGCCGGACATCCGGGTCCATCATCGAGGCCTCGTTCGACCTTGGGGCGGGACCCTGGCTGACCTTCCGCCATGTCGTCCTGCCGAACCTCGCCACGGCCCTTCTGGCAGGCGGCATGCTGGCCTTCGCGCTCAGCTTCGACGAGGTGATCGTCACGACCTTTACGGCGGGCCAGCAGACCACCTTGCCGATCTGGATGCTTTCGGAACTCGTCCGCCCGCGCCAGCGTCCGGTGACCAATGTCGTGGCGGTGTTCGTGTTCGTCTTGACCCTCGTGCCGATCCTGCTGGCCTACCGGTTGACGCGGGGCACCGACAGCGTGGCAGGATCAGGCAAATGAACGCCAACCGGGAGAGAACCATGCATACGGCGATGCTGATCGATGGCCAGTTCGTCACGGGCGAAGGTGACGCCTTGACCGTGTTCGACCCGCAGACCGGCGGCGTGCTGGTTGAGATCGCTGAGGCGTCGCCATCCCAGGTCGACCAGGCGGTACGGGCAGCCGGCCGGGCCTTTGGCGAATGGTCGCAGAACACGCCGGCGGAACGGTCCAGCCTGCTCTTCAAGCTCGCGGATGCCATCGAAAGCAGGGCCGACCATTTCGCCGGCCTGGAATCGCTGGATTGCGGCAAGCCGCTGGCCCGGGTTCAGGAAGACGAGATCCCGGCAATCGTCGACTGCTACCGCTTCTTCGCCGGCGCGGTCCGGCACCAGACCGGCCCCTTGGCAGGGGAGTATCTGAAGGGCTTCACCAGCATGGTCCGCCGCGATCCGGTCGGGGTGGTCGGGTCGATCGCTCCCTGGAACTACCCGCTGATGATGGGCGCCTGGAAGCTGGCGCCAGCGCTCGCTGCGGGCAACACGATCATCCTCAAGCCGTCCGAGATGACGCCGCTCACGACGCTGGCGCTGGGCGAGCTCCTGGCCGAGATCTTCCCGCCGGGCGTGGTGAACATCGTCCACGGCAAAGGACCCTCGGTCGGCCACGCGCTGATCGACCATCCGGGCGTGCGCATGCTGTCGCTGACAGGATCGATCGCGACCGGCGGCAAGGTACTGGAAGCCGCGTCCAAGACGATGAAACGCACCCACCTGGAGCTCGGTGGCAAGGCGCCGGTAATCGTGTTCGACGATGCCGACCTGGAAGCGGTCGTGAACGGGATCAAGGTGTTCGGCTACTACAATGCAGGGCAGGACTGCACCGCGGCCTGCCGCGTCTATGCAGGGCCGAAGATCCACGACAAGCTGGTGGCCGATCTCGCCTCGGCAGCCGCCTCGATCAACTATGGTGACAGGAATGATTCCTCGGCGGAGATCGGCCCGCTCGTCTCGAACGAGCATCGGCAGCGCGTCGCGGGCTTCGTGGAACGGGCGCTCGGCACCGGCCACATGGAAGCGGTGGCCGGGGGGAAGAACAAGGGCGGAGCCGGCTACTTCTTCGAGCCCACCGTCATCGCGGGGGCCCGGCAGGATGACGAGATCGTCCGCAAGGAGTTGTTTGGTCCCGTCGTCTCGGTGACTCGGTTCAGCGATGCCGACGAAGCCGTGGCCTGGGCGAACGACAGCGAGTACGGGCTCGCATCGTCGGTCTGGACCCGTGACGTGGGCAAGGCCATGAAGGTGGCGAGCCGGCTCCAGTATGGGTGCACCTGGATCAACACCCACTTCATGCTCTGCTCGGAAATGCCACATGGCGGCTTCAAGCAGTCCGGCTACGGCAAGGACCTGTCCGCCTACGCCCTGGAAGACTATACGGTGCCGCGCCATGTGATGATCGCGCACGACTGAGGCTATCTGGTTCTTTTCATGTCGAATCTACTCCCCCGGCTGTTCTGGAGCAGGCTCGGCATGGCGTCATGTCTGTCCGATAGAATCAATTTTGCTCTTATTTTGTCCAGTTGGCTCGCAACCTCCTCCTGCATCAGGATCTGAAGCTTTTGTTATCCTGTCGATCGTCATTGGCTTGATGCGCAGCTGAGACGATAGTCATGCGGACGGATGGCAATGACTTGGGTATGCCATTGTCCCAAGACGCGGTACAGGACCAAGCGGGGATGACTAGCGACCGTAGCCGGGATCCTGCCTGGGCCGTCGCCGATGCGCGGCGCGAGATGTCGTGCCGCTTTGATCCGGAGCTGCGCCTGCTGTGGGCGGACCGGCACTGCGCCAGCGTCGATGGCGATGACATGATCGGCCTGTGCTTTCCAGAGATGCTGCCGCCTGCTGATCGGGCGGCGAACGAGGCCGCCATCCGCGCAATCGTGCCCGATCATCCGCGTACCACGACGCGCCATCGCTTCACCGCCCGGGACGGCCGGGTGACGTGGCAGGAATGGACGATCCATGGCGTGTTCGACGCCTTGGGTAACATCGTGGAGTATCATGCGCTCGGTCGGGACGTGACGAGCGAGATGGACGACGAGGAGCGCAGGCTGGCTGCCGAGATCAGGCTGCGCCGGGCGATCGCCGCAACGGGCCTCGGAACCTGGGAACACACGCTTTCCACGAAGATCGACTGCTTCGACGCGCGCGCGCTTGAGATCCTCGGCTTTCATGCCGGCGGATCGTCCGGGCATATTCCGGCATGGACGGAGCGGGTCCACCCGGGCGACCTCGACCGTGTCGTTGCACAGTGGGAAAAGGCTGCGGCCGGCGAGGGCCACTGGGACTGCGAGTATCGCGTACGCACCGAGAGCGGAGCCTGGGTCTGGATCCACTCGATCGCCATCGACCGCAGCGGCGGCAAGATCGTCGGGATCCTGTCCGACATCAGCGACCGAAAGCGAGCTGAGGAGCGCTTGCGCGAAAGCGAGCGCCGTCTCCAGTTCGCCCTCGAAGCAGCGGACGAGGGCTTGTGGGACTTCGACGTACGGTCCGGCGGCATGGAGTTGAGCGACCGGTCGCCGACCTGCTGGGTCTCGGCGGCTCCTGGCCTACCGATGGCTGGCTCTCCATGGTGCACGAGGGCGATCAGGCTGCGGTCGACGAGGTGATGGATGCCCTGATCGAGGGGCGCGAGAGCCAGTATGCAATCGAGCACCGCATCCGCAACGGCCATGGCGAGGTGGTGTGGGTTCACAACCGCGCCAGTGCCTTGGAACGCGACGCGTCAGGCCGGGCCGTTCGTCTGGTCGGTCTTCTGGGCGATGTGACCGACCGGCGCCGCACCATGCTGCAATTCGAGTATCTGGCCCATCACGACACGTTGACCGGGTTGCTCAATCGAACGGCTTTCTGGGACGCCGTCCGTGGAGCGCTGCTGACGGAGCAGCCTGCGGCCCTGGTCCTGGTGGACCTCGACGAGTTCAAGCCGGTCAACGACGACCATGGCCACGACATCGGCGACCGGTTGCTCATGGAGGTGGCGGCGCGGTTGCACGGTGTGCTGAGGCGCAGCGACACGATCGCTCGCCTGGGCGGCGACGAGTTCGCCATCCTGTGTCCGAACTTCCAGGGCGGGCGTGACGAGCGGATCGTGACGAGGATCCTGGCGACGCTGGCCGAACCGTTCGCGATCGAAGATCGGATCATCACGATCAGTGGAAGCGCCGGCGTCGCGATCGCCTCCGGTACCGACCAGCCTGACCAACTCTACGCTCGCGCTGATGCGGCCCTTTATTCGGCCAAGCGTGCCGGCCGCAACTGCTACGCCATTGCCGACCCCTAGCTAGGTCGAGCCGCCCGCCCTTCGAGCCGCAGCCAACGCGTCGAGTGAGCCTGCCTCTGGCCGGTCCCGTTCCTCATGGATGCATAGCAGGGCCACCAGCGTGAGCAGTGCCGAGCCGGTCAGGTAGTAGCCGACATAAGGCAGGCCGAAACTGGTGGCGAGCCAGGTGGCGGCATAAGGTGCCAGGGAGGCGCCGACGATGCCCGACAGATTGAAAGCCATCGACGCGCCGGTATAGCGCACCGAGGTCGGAAACGGATCCGCCAGGGCAGCCCCGAGTGGGCCGTAGGTGAATCCCATCAAGGCCAAGCCTATCGCACAGAACAGGATCGCTCCCGCAGGGTCGCCCGGCTGGAACAGCGACGCGAGCAGAAGGCCGAACAGGCCGATGGCCAGCGTCGTAAGAATCAGGATGAGCCGGCGGCCATACCTGTCGGCAAGCAGGGCGGCGAGTGGGATGGTGGCACCGAAGAATACGACGCCGATCATCTGGTAGATGAGGAACTCAATGCGCGTGTAACCTAGGGCGGTGGTGGCCCAACTCAGCGAGAACACGGTCATCAGGTAGAACAGCACGAAGGTGGCCAGCGCGGCGAACGTCCCGATCAGCACGCTCAGCTTGTGCTCGCGGAAGATCGTGACGATCGGCACCGATACCCGCTCCTCCCGCTCGATCGCCTTTTGGAAGGCCGGCGTCTCGCTGATCTTGAGGCGGATATAGAGGCCGATGATCACCAGGCACGCACTGAGCAGGAAGGGCAGGCGCCAGCCCCAAGTGAAGAAGGTGGTGTCCTCCATCGTCTCGCTGAGGAGAAGGAACAGGCCGGCCGACAGCAGGAAGCCGATGGGTGCGCCCAACTGCGGAAACATGCCGTACCAGGTACGTCGGCCCGGCGGGGCGTTCTCGGTCGCGAGCAGGACCGCTCCACCCCATTCGCCGCCCAGGCCGATCCCCTGGCCCAGCCGGCAGAGGGCCAGCAGCAATGGAGCAGCGACGCCGATGCTCTCGTAGGTGGGCAGCAGGCCGATCAGCACCGTGGAGATCCCCATCGTGAGGAGGGCTGCCACGAGCGTCGCCTTGCGGCCGATGCGGTCGCCGAAATGGCCGAACAGCGCGGCCCCGACCGGCCTTGCAAAGAAGGCGATCGCGAACGTCGCGAACGATTGGAGCATGGCCGACGCCGGGTCGCTGTTCGGGAAGAACAGATGCGGGAACACAAGAACCGCTGCCGTAGCGTAGATGTAGAAGTCGAAGAACTCGATCGTGGTGCCGGCCAGGCTCGCCATCAGGACGCGGCGGGGCGAGTTGAGGGCAGGCCTTGTAGGTGTCGTCATTGATCTTTCCGAGCCGGTGCTCGCGCCTAGCCGCTCCGGGCCGTGAGGGAGGGAAGGTGAAGGTCGTACGGTGCCTGGGACCTGTCGGTCGGTCCTAGCCGCGCAACTCCGCCAGATGCCGCTGCAAGGCCGGGAGGTCGAGCACGATCAGGCATGAACGGTTGCGCTCGATCAGCCGCCGCCGTTTCAGATCGTTGATCACCCGGTTGACCGCTTCGCGCTGGGTATCCAGGCGCGCCGCGAGATCCTCGTCGGTCGGTGCAGGGCAGATCGAGGCACGCGCGCCCCCGGCCGAACCCAGCTTGGCTTCGGCCAGGCGCACCAGTTCCGCCACGATCCGCACACCGGCACGGGTACTGTAATCGGCGATCCGTTCGCTCAAGGCACGCACCAGCCCGGCCATGGACCTGAGTACAGCGGCGGCGACGTCCGGGTGACTGGCAAGGACCCGCCGGAAGTCCGCCGACGGGATCCGGAAGAGCCGGGTCGTGGTCAGCGCCCGCGCCGTCGCGGAACGGCCAAGGCCGTCGAGGGCGGCAAGTTCGCCGAAGCAGTCTCCGGTGGCATATTCGCGAAAGCCGATGTCGCGGCCGTTGGCGCCCGTGCTGCAGATCATGATCCGCCCGCTCAGGATGACGTAGACGTCGTCGTTCTGGTCGCCCGTGCGAAACAGGTTCTTCGATTTGGCGATTTCGATCTCGCGGCCGATCGACATGATTTCCTGCAGTGCCTGCGGATCCAGCGAACGGAACCAGAGGCAGTTGGCGAGGATGCGGCTCAGATCGTTGCGGCGGTTCCTGAACCCGTGCTGGGGCAATGCTGCGTAGCGCGGCGGCCGCATCACCGATGGCATGCGGCCCGAAGAAGGAACCATGGTCTCCCCGGTGATGGACGAGTGGTCGTCATCGAGGTTCGTCTCCGGAGTATGGCCATGTTGTTCAGTGGCGGTTGCCATGATCGCGTCCATATCGAAGCGGAGGAGCGAGAATCAGCTTTGCTCCTCAGTACAGGAAGCAGGTGAGTAGGTCAGACGATGATTTGTCAAGAGTTGGGATAGACGGGTCATCTCTGAAGATAATTGCCATTGACGACTGTAGTATATCTAATCTCATGACCCTTTCCATGACAGGTTCATCAACGCTGCTGGCGCGGCCGCGGATCGATGTGGTACCGTATCCGTGCGCTTTTTCGCCCCACGCACTACCGGACCTGATGTGATGAAAGTCACTGCTCTGCGCCTCCGCACGAGTAGAATGTTTTCCATGCCTCCCCTCGAACGCGCTTCGAGGTCCGGCCGCCGGGCCCTTCCTTCCCCCGATCGCCCGGCGGCCGCCTTTTTCCCGTCGGCGGGGCACTGCCGACCGTCTTGACGGGGCGAGCCTCTCCTAGCCACGATCTGCCAGCCGCGCGCAAAGCCTTTGCCCGATGCGCGCCTGTTGGGGACCGATTTCATGGCGTCGACCGACGCACTGTTCCAGCCATTGACGATCCGGACCTGCACCATCCGCAACCGGGTGATGAGCACTTCCCACGCCCCGTCCTACGGCAAGGACGGCATGCCTCAGCTCCGCTATCAGCTCTACCATGCCGAAAAGGCCAAGGGCGGGATCGGTCTCACCTCGGTGGGTGGATCGTCCTCGGTGTCGCCCGATAGTCCGGCGGCCTTGTGGAACCAGCTCGATATCGGCAGCGACAAGGTGATCCCGTTCCTGCAGGAGTTCAGCGGGCGGGTGCACGGGTTCGGCGCCAAGATCTTCTGCCAGATCACCCATATGGGTCGCCGCACCCGCTGGGACGCCGAGAACTGGATGCCGACCATTTCCTCCTCGGCGGTCCGCGAGCCGTCCCACCGCTCCTTTCCCAAGGAGATGGAGGACTGGGACATCCGGCGGGTCCAGCAGGACTATGCGGCTGCCGCCAAGCGTCTGATGGAAGGCGGCTTCGACGGCGTGGAAATCCTGATCGACAGCCATCTGCCCGGCCAGTTCTGGTCGCCGGTCGTGAACCGCCGCACCGACGGCTATGGCGGTACCACCGAGAACCGCAGCCGGTTCACGCTGGAACTGTTCGAGCAGGTGCGCCGCGCCATCGGCGACGCGATGGTCTTCGGCATGCGCTTTTCGGGCGACGAGATGCTGGAGGACGGCATCGGCCCCGAGGAGGCCATTGCGCTGGCCAAGGCGCATGTCGACCAGGGCTGCATCGACTACCTGAACATCAACTGCGGCAACGTCTACACCGAGCGGGCGCTGGCGCATCTCATCCCGAACATGTCGATGCCGGTCGCCCCCTACCTTTATCTGGCCAGCCAGATCCGCCGCGAAATCGGTACCGTGCCGATCTTCCATGCCGGCCGCATCCCGGACGTCGCGACAGCCGCGCGCGCCGTGGAGGAGGGGCATGTCGACATGGTCGCGATGACCCGCGCCCACATCGCCGACCCGCACATCGTCAACAAGCTCCGCGAGGGCCGCGCCGACGAGATCCGGCAGTGCATCGGCGCCGGCTACTGCATCGACCGGATCTATACCGGCGGCGACGCCATCTGCATTCAGAACCCGGCGACCGGACGGGAGGCGACCCTGCCGCACGTCGTGCCCAAAGGGCAGGGCGGCAAGACGGTGGTGGTGGTCGGCGGCGGTCCGGCCGGCCTGGAAGCCGCCCGCGTCTCGGCCGAGCGCGGCCACCGCGTGGTCCTGTTCGAGAAGGCGGCCGCCCTGGGCGGCCAGATCGCCATCGCCGGCAAGGCCGACTGGCGCGAAGGCCTGAACGGCATCACCCGCTGGCTGCAGGGCCAGGTCCGCCGCTTGAACGTCGACGTCCGCCTGTCCACTGGGGCGACGCCCGAACGCATCCAGGCCGAGCAGCCGGACCTGGTCGTGATCGCCACCGGCGGCCATCCCAACCTCCATGAGGTCAAGGCGGCGCCGGGCCACGTGGTCAGCACCTGGGACATCCTGAACGGCAAGGTGGCACCGGGCGAGAATGTCCTCCTGTTCGACGATCATGCCGACCACCACGGCCCGTCGGTCGCCACCTTCATGGCCAAGCGCGGCAGCAAGGTCGAGGTCGTGACGCCCGAGCGCAAGCTGCTGGTGGAGGTCGGCATGACCAACTTCCCGCACTATCTGCGCGACCTCTACAAGCACAAGGCGGTGATCACGCCGGATACCCGCCTCACCGAGGTCTACCAGGAAGGCAACAAGCTCATCGCCGTGCTCCTGAACGAGTATTCGGACGAGGAAGAGGAGCGGCTCGTCGACCAGGTGGTCATCGAGCACGGGACGCTGCCGAACGACGAGCTTTACTTCAAGCTCAAGCCCATCAGCCGGAATCTCGGCGAGATCGATGTCCATAAGCTGCGCGACCGTGAACCCCAGGACATCGTCAACAACCCCGATGGAAACTTCATGCTGTTCCGTGTCGGTGACGCCGTTGCCTGCCGCAACATCCACGCCGCGCTGTACGACTCCCTGCGCCTGTGCATGACCTTCTGATGTCCAGCACGATCGTCGTCGTGATCCTGGCCGGCGCGATCGCGTGGGCAACCCTCGGAGTCCTGCAGCGCGCCGGCCGCTGGCGCGCCGGTGGACCGGCCAGGGTCGACTGGGTCCAGGGCCTCCTGGCCCTGCCGCGGCGCTACCTCGTCAACGTCCATGACGTCGTCGCCCGCGATCGCTATGCCTCCACCATGCACGTGATGGCGGCCGGCGGTTTCGTCGGCGCCCTGCTGCTGGTCTTCCTCGTCCATGTGCTGCGCGTGGGCGGCCCCTACCTGGCCTGGCCGCTGCTGCTGGTCTGCCTGGTGACGCTGCTGGGCGTGGAACGGGTCGTGCGCCGCCGGGTCGATCGGCCGCCACGCCTGTCCGGCGGCCGCTGGAATCGGTTCGGCTGGGCGATTGGCGGGTTCGTGCTGGGCCTGGCCTGGTTTACGGCACCGGCCGCCGGCCTGATCGAGGAGCCCGGCCTGCTCCATCCGGCCAGCCTCGCCTTGACCGTCCTCATGGCGTGGTCCGCCTTCGAGCTGGCCGACGGCCTTTCGTCCGGGCCGATGCGCCACGCCCTGGCCGGCGCCCTCAACCTCGTCACCCATCCGCGACCGCCGCGCTTCTCCAGCAGGATGCCGGTCGTGGGGCTGCACCCGATCGACCTGGACGCACCGAAGCTTGGGGTCGAGATTCCCCGGGATTTCGGCTGGAACCGCCTCCTGATGGCTGATGCCTGCGTCGCCTGCGGCCGCTGCGAGGAGCAGTGCCCGGCCTTCGCCGCGGGCCAGCCGCTCGATCCGAAATTCGTCATCCGCGCCATCGCGATGAGCCAGGCCGCCGACCATACCGACGACCACGACTATCACGGTCGCCGCTGGCCGGGCATGGAAGACCGTGTCGGGCAGGGTGGCGCTGGCGTGCCGCTCGTATCGGCAACCGGCATGATCCCGCCCGAGGCTCTCTGGGCCTGCACGACCTGCCGGGCCTGCGTGGAAGCCTGCCCGATGATGATCGAGCATCTCGATGCCATCATCGACCTGCGCCGCTTCCAGACCCTCGAGCTCGGCGCGGTGCCGGGCAAGGCGCCCATCGCGCTGGCTGAGCTCGCCGCCACGGACAATATCCACGGCCGGGCGCTGGACCGCCGGATGGACGCGTTCGTCGACCTGGACCTGCCGCGCCTGCGGGATGTCGGCAGCACCGATCTGCTCCTCTGGCTGGGCGACGGCGCGTTCGATCCGAGGGGACAGCGTGCCATCCGGGCCTTCGTGCAGGTCGCCCGCCGGGCCGGGCTGGACCTGGCCGTGCTGGGCGACGAGGAACTGGACACCGGCGACCTGGCCCGCCGCCTCGGCGATGAGGCGCAGTTCCAGCGCCTGGCCAAGGCCAACATCGCCACGCTCGCCCGCTACCGCTTCAACCGGATCGTGACCACCGACCCCCACGTGCTGAACTCCCTGCGCAACGACTACCCGGAGATGGGCGGCCGCTACACGGTGGTCCACCATACCGCGCTGCTGCTGGAACTGCTCGAGTCGGGTCGGCTGCAGACATCCGCCGAGGTCACTCTCGAACCTGTCGCCTATCACGATCCCTGCTATCTCGGCCGATGGAACGGCGAGTTCGACGCGCCGCGCCGCCTGCTCGACCTGATGGGCGTCCATCGCGTTGAGATGGCACGCCACGGCAAGATGTCCCGCTGCTGCGGTGGCGGCGGAGGTGCGCCGCTGACCGACATCCCGGGTCCCCGCCGTATCCCCGACATGCGCATGAACGACGCGAAGGCTGTGGGTGCAGCCGGCGTCGTGGTGGCCTGCCCGACCTGCACGGTCATGCTTGAAGGCGTGACCGGCGAACGCCCGGCGGTGACCGAGATCGCCGAACTGGTGCTGGCCCGCCTCGTGGCGCCAGGCGTGAGGGCAGCCGCGTGAGCCGGGTGCGCCGTGATCCCCATGCCGAACGTGCCCGAGCCGGCCGTGGTCCATCCGGCCGGGTCCGCATGGGAGTGGTCGCAGCGGGGCCGGCCCGCCCGCGCACGGACCCACACGCGCTGCGTGCGGGTGTCCTGGCACCGAGTGGCCGGCTGCGGGTCGACCCCCATGGCGGCGACCTCGTCCAACATGCCGGCGTGCTGGTCGAGCAGGGACCGGAGCAGCCGATCCTGGTCGCCGACCCGGCCTGCCTGATCCTGGCCGTGCTCGACCTGCCCGATGGCCGGCTGGAGCGGATCGATCGTGGCCTCCTGTCCGCGGCGCGCGATCTGGCTGACCAGCTCGATGGCGCTGTCGTGGCCCTGACGCTGCGCGGTCGCCACGACCTGAGCAGGCTGGGCGCGGACCGCCATATCGCGCTCGACCTCCCGGATAGCTGGGATCCGGACGCGGAACTGTCCGCCATCGCGGCAGCCCTCGACACGCTGTCGCCGCGGCACGTCCTGTTCGCCGAGACGCCGCTGCTGGGGGCGGATCGCGCACGCCGGCTCGCCATCCGGACCGGCCTCGGTTCTGCATTTGCCGTTCATCGGCTGCAGCCTTCCGAGATCCGGGCTCGTGGCGCAGGAACGGACCTGGTCGGCCTGCCGCCGCCCATCATGACGCTGCACGAGGTGCTCCTGGCCGACATGCCCGAGCCCAGCTTGCGGGAAGCCAGGCCGGTCGAGCTGACGATAGGTCCAGCACCGGCAGCCATCGAGGACCTGGGCGAGATGCCCGTCGACCTCACCGGCGCGCCACTGACCGAGGCCGACATGATCGCCAGTGCCGGCGACGGCGTCACCGACTGGTCTGCTTTCCACGAGCTCGCCCAGATCCTGAACGCGACGGTCGGCGGCTCGCGGATCGTCTGCGACCGCGGGCTGCTGCCGCGCGACCGGCAGGTCGGCGCATCCGGCACGCTCGTGGCACCGAAGGCCTATCTGGCGATGGGGATCAGCGGGGCTGCCCAGCATCTGCAGGGCATCGAGCGTTGCCAGCGCGTGGTCGCGGTCAATACCGACCTCCACGCCAAGATGATCGAGCGGGCCGACCTCGCCATCGTCGCCGACGCGCAAGCCGTCATGCCCGCCCTGGCTTCCCTCCTGCGCGAGCGCGACCGTGGCTGATGTCGCCGTCCTCCTTTCCGCCGGCCGCCATCCAGCCACCGGCCGCCTCCGCCCCGCCGATCGGGACAGCCGCGCCCTGGCCCTCGCGGGCAGCCTGCTGGCCGCCGGTCACTCGGTCACGGCAGTGCATGCCGGTCCTGAGGACGAGCCATTGCGACACTATGGCGGGTTCGGCATCGGGGATCTCGTCCGCCTGGCGGTGCAAGAAGAGGCCGACGCGCTGCCGGCGCTGGCCGGCTGGCTGGCAAGGCATCGACCTGCCCTGGTCCTGGCCGGCGCTCAGGCAGAGCGCGGTGCCGGCAGCGGCCTTCTGCCCTATGCGCTGGCCGGCAGCCTGGGCGGCACCTGTGTTCCCGAGGTCGTGGCCATCGAGGATCTTGGCGACCGCGTCACCCTGATTCAGGCCCAGGCCGGCGGCAGGCGCCGACGCTTGGCCGCCACCTTGCCGACTGTGGTCATTGCCGCTCATGCAGCGCCGCTGCCGGCAGGCTGGGCCTATGGCCGCGCCGTCCGCGCCAGATTGGCGGTGGAGCCCGTGGCGGAGCAGGTACCTGCCGCGAGTTCTCTTCGCGCCGAACCGGCACGGCCGCTGGCCCGGCCGGTCAGGAAGATCCGCGGCGGGGCTGCGGCGCGCATGGCGGCCGCCACCTCGTTCACGGTCGGCAAGGGCAGGCTGATGGTCCAGCCGACGCCGCGCGAAGCGGCGGAAGCGATCGCCGACTATCTGGCTGGCGAGGGTCTACTGCAACGCTGAGCCGTGCCTGGCCGTGATCCGCCAGATCACGTTCCCCACATCGTCTGCCACCAGCAGGGCGCCTTTCGTGTCGACGGCGACGCCGACCGGCCGGCCGAGTGCGTCGCCGTTCTCGTTGAGAAAGCCGGTCAGGAAGTCCTCGGCCTTGCCGGATGGCTTGCCGTCGGCGAACGGCACGAACACGACCTTGTAGCCGCTCGGCACCGAACGGTTCCAGGAGCCGTGCTGGCCGATGAAGGCGCCGTTGCGGTAGCGCGCCGGGAAGGCATCGGCCTCGTAGAAGGCCAGGCCCAGCGATGCCGTATGCGCCCCCAGCGCATAGTCGGGCACGATCGCCTTTGCCACCAGGTCCGGTCGCGGCGGCTCGACCCGCACGTCGACATGCTGTCCATACCAGCTATACGGCCAGCCATAGAACCCGCCGTCCCGCACCGAGGTCATGTAGTCCGGCACCAGGTCGTCGCCGATCTCGTCGCGCTCGTTCACGGTCGTCCAGAGCGCCTTCGACTGCGGCTGCCAGGCCAACCCGTTCGGGTTGCGCAGCCCGCTCGCGAACAGGCGGGACTGGCCGGTCTCCAGGTCCACCTCAAGAATTGCCGCCCGGTTCTCCTCGTTCTGCATGCCGTTCTCGCCGACATTGCTGTTCGAGCCGACGGTTGCGTACAGCTTGCTGCCGTCCTTGCTGGCGATGATGTTCTTGGTCCAGTGGTGGTTGATCGGGCCGCCCGGCAGGTCGGTCACCTTCGTGCCCTGCCCGGCAATGCTCGTCGCGCCTTCCCGGTAGGGAAACCGCAGGATCGCATCAGCATTGGCGACATAGAAATCGCTGCCGATCAGCTCCATGCCGAACGGCGAGAACAGGTTCTCCAGGAACGGCGTGCGCGTTTCCGGCCTGCCGTCGCCGTCGGCATCGCGCAGGAGCGTGATCCGGTTGGCGCTGGGCGGGGCTGCGCCCGCCATCTTCTGTACCTGCTTTTGCACCCAGGCCCGCAAACCGCCCGAATCCTTGGGCGGTTTGTTGGTCTCGGCCACCAGCACGTCGCCATTCGGCAGCACATGGAGCCAGCGCGGGTGGTCGAGTTGGTCGGCGAACATCGCCACCTCGAACCCGTCCGCCGCCTTCGGCTTCTGCCCGGCCGGCCAGCCGATGGCCGGGGCGATATTGACCGTCGGGATGAGCGACGTGTCGGGCTCGGGCAGATGCGGGTTCGGGCCGTAGCCGGCCTCGGCCGGGAGCGGTTCCGCCCCGCAGGCGGATACGACGCACAGACAGGCGAGCCCGAGAGATGCAAAGAGGAAGTTCACTCGAGTCATCGGGCCTCCGCCTGCCCGGCAACGCAGTCGTCCAGCTGGGCAACACGGCCTGCCCCCCTGCGTTCCGGGGGCGGTGTGCTTCGTAGCGGTGCTGCCACACCTTCCACGCCGACAGGATGAGGATGATGGCCAGCAGCGGAATAAGCACCGAGCTGGGAACGACTTCGAGCAGCTGTCCGCCGATCACGCTGCCCAGGAGCGAACCGGCTGCCATGGCCAGCACGAAGGCCCGGTTCGCGCCGATGACGGCGAAGCTCCGGTCCTGGCTGTAGCGGGCGAAGCCGACGAGCATGGTCGGCAGGCTGATCGCCAGCGAAAGGCTCCCGGCCAGCTTGATGTCCACCCCGAACAGCAGGATCAGGGTCGGGATGAGCAGCTCCCCGCCTGCAACACCGAGCAGGGAGGCGACCACCCCGATGCAGAGGCCAGCCGCCACGCCCGCCACGAGCTGGGGCAAGCCGGTCAGCAGCGGCGCCGTCGCCGATGGACCATGGCCCAGCGCCAGCACCGCGGCGGTGGCCACGAGCAGCAGGGCGATGATCCGGTAGAGGGTGCGCGACGTCACGCGGGTGGCCCACATCGCACCCAACCACGCCCCGATCAGGCTGCCGGCGAGAAGGTTGACGATCACGGGCCAGGAGGAGGCCAATGCCGTCAGCGGCACGGCCGAATTGCGGAACGGCAGCGCCGAGACGACCACCACCAGGCTCATGGCCCTGTTCAGGATGACGGCCTCCAAGGCGGCAAAGCCGAACGGCCCGATCAGCAGGGGGAGGCGGAATTCAGCACCGCCCAGGCCGATCAGCCCGCCAAGCATGCCGATCGCCTCCGGCGAAGGCCAGGAGGAGGCGGCGTGTCGTAGGAGAGGAACCAGGGGATGGGTCGGCCATGCAAGGCGGATAGCCGCGGCCCCGGTTGCCTGTCTGCCCCAATCGTCCTGACACCGCAGGCCCGGACGACTATGTTCGGGCGGACATGGCCGATCACCAGCACGCCCACCCGCCTTTCCAGGGTCGCCACCACGACCACGACCACTGCGTGACCGATGCGCTGGCGCGCGCGGAGCTGGTCTGCAGCCGCAACGGCGGCAGGCTCACCGAGATCCGCAGGCGTGTCCTCGAGATCGTCTGGCAGAACCACCGGCCGGTCGGCGCCTACGACATCCTGCAGACCCTGTCGGGCGAGCGGGGCAGGGTGGCACCCCCTACGGTCTACCGGGCACTGGACTTCCTGGTGAGCCACGGGCTGGTCCATCGGATCGACCGGCTGAACGCCTTCATCGGCTGCCCGCGTCCCGACGAGCCGCACGGTGCTGCCTTCCTCCTCTGCCGCTCCTGTGGCGAGGTCGCCGAGATCGAGACCGATCTTCTCGACAAGGCCCTGTCGAGCATCGCCGGCCAGACGCGCTTCAAGGTCGAGAGCCGCACGGTGGAGCTGGCGGGCCTTTGCGGCGACTGCGCTGCTGCGGTCGAGCGGGACCGGCCCGCATGAGGGGGGTGGCGGCATGCAGAGCCGGTGCCGTCGGCTGCAACTGCGAGACCCCGAGCGCCGCCGGGCCCACATGCGCCGGTCCGTGATCGTCCTGTGCATGCTGGCCCTGCCGCTTGCCTTCTGGCTGCCCTGGCATGATGTCGGCACCGATCTCGTCCGGGCCTGGCTGATCCTGCAGAAAAACGCGAACGGCTATGTCGCAGCGCAGATGCAGGCCCTGAAGGAGGGAAGTACCCTGGCTCCGCTGATCGGCGGTCTCGGTCTGGCTTTCCTCTACGGGGTCGTCCATGCCGCCGGCCCCGGCCACGGCAAGCTCGTCATCGCGAGCTTCCTTGCCAGCCGCGATGCCGGACCCTGGTTCGGCCTGTGATCGCCGCGCGTATCGGCGCCATGCACGTCCTCACCGCCGTGGTCGTGGTCGCGTTCGCCGATCTCCTGCTACGCAAGACGGCTGGCGGCCTTCCCACCGGCAATCCGGCGATCCGGATCGTGGCCTACACCATCCTGGCGGCGACGGGCGGCTGGATGATCCTCCATGCTGTTGGCCGCCTGCAGAGCCGCCGCCGACAAGTCGCCGGTCCTGGCACGTCACTGGTACAGGACCATCTGCGCGGCGGGATGCGCACCGCCAGGGTGCCTGCCGGTGGGCGCGAGAGCGGCCTGCTGGCCATCGCCGTCGGGCTCGTTCCCTGTACCGGCTCGATCCTGATCCTGAGCATCGCCATCGCCAACGGCGTGCTCTGGGCCGGCTACCTGCTGGTCGCCGCCATCGCGATCGGCATGACGTTCACGATGGCACTCCTGGCCCAGGGTGTGATCCTGCTGAACAGGACATTCGTACGTGACCTGCGATCAAACAGCCTGGTCCCCCGCCTCCTCGAGCTCGCGGGCGCGCTGGCCGTCACGAGCTTCGGCCTCCTTCTCCTGGGTGGAACCCTCCTTTCATGACCAAGCCCACCCGCCTGATCGTCGGCATCACCGGTGCGTCAGGGGCCATCTACGGCGTGCGGCTCCTGGAAGCGTTGCGCGGCCAGCCGGTCGAGACCCATCTGGTCTTCACGCGCGCCGCCAAGCTGACCATCGCCTACGAGCTCGACCGCCCGATCGAGGCGGTCGAAGCACTGGCCGATGTCGTCCATCCACTGGCCGATGTCGGAGCCTGCGTCGCATCCGGTAGCTACAGGACCCTCGGCATGGTCATCGCCCCCTGCTCGATGAAGACCTTGGCCGCCATCGCCACCGGCGTGACCGACAACCTGCTGACCCGTGCAGCCGATGTCGTCCTGAAGGAACGCCGCCGGCTGGTCCTGCTGCCGCGCGAGACGCCGCTCCATCTCGGCCACTGCCGCAACCTCGTCGCCGTCACCGAGATGGGCGCCATCGTGGCACCGCCGGTGCCGGCCTTCTACGCCAAGCCGACGACGATCGACGATCTGGTCGACCATACGGTCGGCAGGGTGCTGGACCTGTTCGACATCGATGCCGGCCTTGCGCACCGGTGGCGGGAAGGGGAGCAGCCTGGCTGAGGTCATGGGCCGTGACGGCGACAAGCTGGCATGGAACTTGCGGATATTGCGGTGTGATCACACCCTGTCGGCAGCGACGCCCGATGCTGGAGAAGATCCGCCGATGATCCCCATCCCGAAGCCCGGCACTCCCGAGCGCCAGCGCCTGATCGACGAGCACAGGCGCTGCATCGACAGCATGAAGGGCGTTGCCGGTTGCGCCGTCCTCGAATGCGCCATGCCTGGCGACACGACCGCCGTGTCCGGCGGAATCAGCGATGATCCCCTGCTGCGCCAGGTCCTGTTCCGCATGCGGGCGCAGCCGCCCAAGGGCAAGCTCGTCGTCATCTGCACAAAAGTCGACCAGGAATGGCGTATCGGCCGGCTGTCCGGTGTGCGCGGCATCCCGCCGGCCTTTGTCGACGATCGCGTCTTCAACGACGAGAACGAGATCCAGCACGCCATCTTCCTGATGCGGCTGGACGAGATGGCCGAGACCGACGGCATGCCCGAGCACTTCAACGAAGGCTGGAAGCGCGGCGCCTACAACTGGACCTGAGCGTCCTCCCGACTGCCCAGCCCCACGACCCGGAGACCATGCCGATGAGCGCCATGCGCCTGACCGGATATGCCGACAAGTTCAGCGTCCACCCGGGCGAGCCGATCCGCTTCTACGTCAACTGCGACGGTCCCACGTCTTTCAAGGCCGAGATCGTCGAGCTCGTGAACGGCGACACCAATCCGCGCGGGCCGGGCTTCATCGAGCGCCATGTCCTAAGCGGGATCGAGGGGACCTATCCTGGCCGCCGCCAGGAGATCTTCAGCGGCTCCTACGGCTTCGTCCCTGATGCGCCCGTGCTCGACCTGCAGAGCTTCACCCTGCAATGCTGGATCTGGCCGACCACGCCACGCACGGATCCCAGCTACTGGAAGCACGGCCCCCAGGCGATCTTGGCCCAGTGGAGCGAGGGAAAGGGCTATGGCCTGTTTCTGAACACGGAGGGCCATGTCGAGCTGCGCGTGGGCGACCAGACGCTGGCCAGCCCCATGCCGGTCCGTGATCACGCTTGGCATTTCATCGCTGCGAGCTTCGATGCGGGGACCGGCAAGGCCGTGCTCCATCACGAGCCGCAGGTCGTCTACGCCCTGGACCCGGGGGCGGCCCCGGTTGAGGCGACCTTCGGGCAGGGCCTTGTGCATGCAGCCGTGCCCTTCGTCATGGCCGGCCATGCCGCCAAGGCAGCGCCCGGCGATCGGCAGCATCCGTCGGGCTACGTCATCGCCGGCAGCTACAACGGCAAGATCGACGGGCCCAGGCTGTGCAACCGTGCCCTGTCCCGGCTCGAGATCGAGATGATGAAGGCCGGTGCCGCTCCTGGTCACAGCGAGCGCCGCCATGCCGGGCCGACCGGCGCGCTGGCCACGGCCCTTGTCGCTTCCTGGGACTTCGGCGACGGCATCGACACCCTGGTCGGCAAGGACAAGGGGCCGTTCATGCTCCACGCCACCCTCGTCAACTGCCCGACCCGTGCCATGACCGGCCACAACTGGCGCGGCGAGAACTTCGACTGGAAGCACGCCCGGGACGAGTATGGCGCCATCCACTTCCATGACGACGACGTCGACGACGCCCGCTGGACCGAGGACTTTACCTGGATCGTGCCCGAGGGCACCAGGAGCCGCTCCTATGCCGTCAAGCTGACGACGGAGGAGGGCGACGAGGACTATCTCCCGTTCTGGGTCGTGGCGAAGCTCGGCACGCCCGGCCCCAGGATCGGCGTGATGATCCCCACGATCAGCTACATGGCCTATGCCAACGAGCACATGGCCACGAACGGCGCGGGTGCCGAGCTCCTGATGTATCGCGTGCCGATCATGCAAGACCAGAACATGTACCTGGCCGAGCACCGCGAATATGGTAGCTCGCAATACGACGTCCATACCGACGGCAGCGGCGTCAGCTTCTCCTCGCGCCTTCGCCCGATCCTCAACATGCGCCCGAAATACGATACATTCGTGGCCCAGGCACCCTGGCAGTACAATGCCGACCTGCATCTGATCTACTGGCTCGACAAGATGGGCTACGACTACGAGGTCTTCACCGACGAGGACGTGACCTATGAGGGGTTGGCCCGCCTGAACCGCTACAACGTGGTTCTGACCGGCTCCCATCCGGAGCACAATAGCGGCCCGCAGATCGACGCCCTGCACAACTATACGCAGGCCGGCGGCCGGCTGATGTATCTGGGCGGCGATGGCTGGTACTGGGTGCAGACCTACCACCCCGCCTATGATGCGAAGGGCAGGGGCGTCATCACCGAGCTGCGCCGCTGCGAGAGCGGCATCCGCCCATGGTTCGCCGACCCGGGCGAATACTACCACCAGAGCACCGGTGAACTCGGCGGCATGTGGCGCTTTCGCGGCCGGATGCTGCATGCCGTGGCCGGCACCGGCATGGCCGCCCAGGGCTTCGACATTGGCACCTACTACACCCGCACGCCCGACAGCCTGAACCCGCGCATCGCCTGGGCGTTCGAAGGGATCGGTTATGATGAGAAGCTCGGTAATTTCGGCCTGTGCGGCGGCGGTGCGGCCGGCCTGGAGGTCGACATCGTCGACACCATGCTGGGCTCGCCCCCGCATACCCTGACCGTCGCCACGTCAGCCGGCCGCCACACCGAGGCCTACCTGCTGGTTGGCGAGTACTACGGGACCAGCCAGCCCGGCATCGACGGCACCCAGCATCCGCGGGTGCGCGCCGATCTTGCCTACCACGAGACCCCCAACGGTGGCGCCTGCTTCGCCTTCAGCTCGATCGCCTATTGCGGTGCGCTGCCCTGGAACGAGGGCGACAACAACATCTCCAGGCTCACGAAAAACGTGCTCGACCGCTTCATGATGGAGGGCCCGCTACCCCCGCCGCCGCAAGAATCGGTCAAGCCGCGCGGCCGCGCCGACTACGACCCGAACGCGGCGATCCCGTGATCCCGGACTTGGCCGATCCCGCAATCTACCGGGACGGTCTTCCACCGGAGGCCTTCACGACCGCCGCCTTCGCGAAGGTCGAGGATGCGAGGCTCTGGCCGAGGACCTGGGTCTGCATCGGCGCTGCCGCCGAGATCCCGGCGCCCGGTGACCTTCTGCCCTACACGGTGGGCGTCCACGGCATCCATGTGCAGCGCCTGTCCGATGGCGGGCTGGTCGGCCGCTTCAACAAGGCCCAGCACGGCGGCTGCCACTTCATCCCGCTCCAGTGCCAGTCCGGCAGGAAGACTCGCTGCGGCTTCACCTCCTGCGGCTACAGCCTGGACCGTGATCCGATCCCTGCCGCTCCGGACGGCGGGGAGACCCCCGAGATGTACCAGTATCTCGGCATGCGCCCGGACCGGCTGGGTGCCGTCACCGTCCATGCCGAAGGGCCTCTCCTGTTCGTATCGGTCGAGCCGTCGGACGCTCCCCCCGCGACCGGTGCGCTTCCCCCTGTCGTCCGGCCGCTCGACCGGACGACTGTCAACGCGAACTGGAAGCTCGTGGCCACCAGCCTCGGTGACCGTCCGCAGGCCGATCTGCCTGCCGGCAACCTCGTGCTGCTCCGCGACGAGGACGAGTGCTGTGCCGTTATCCTCCAGCCGATCGCCCCGGCCAGGACGGCCTGCCGGATCGTGCTCCTGTCCGAACGGTCGCTGGACGAGAAGGCGACCGCTCGCTGGCGGGGTGAGCTGGATGAGCGGTTCGCGGGCGCGGTCGCCTGGCAAGCAACCGGCCGCCCGTCGGGGGAACCTTCGTCAGCGGTGGCGGGCTGGCAGGCCCGGCTGATCGGCGCCCTGCTCAAGTCAGGACCTGAGCGCCGTCCGGTCCGCAACTCCGCCTATCCCCGGAACCACCGCTACGGCTTCGTCGCCTGACGCCCATGGAGCGCGCCTACAGCGTCGCCCAGATCCAGTTCGAGTGCCTGCGCTACATCAAGGAGTTCGGCGCCGAGCCGGCCGCCTGGGTGGCCGGCACCTGCACCGATCCGCAACTCGTTCTTGGCGGTCGCGCAACCGGTGGCGTGGTCTGGCTGACCAAGCCCGCCCTGACGCCCCGCGCCGCTCGCATGGTCGTAGACTGGTTGCATCGCCGTTACGGTGTCGTCCTGGCCAGCTCGGAGGAGTGGACAGACGGCCGTTACGTCTTCTTGATTCATGGGCCATCGTCGTCCGCGTGATGCCGACTCCTCTCAGGCGCTCCTTCCGTCATACGGTTGCGGATCGAGCGCCGCGACGTCGATATCGTCGACACAGCGGACGTTGATGGCTGCCATGGGCTGGTCGCCCAGTGTCATGAGGGCGAAGGCCTGAACGCCACAGGCGGCACAGAAGCGGTGATCGATCTGGTGCCGGTTGAAGCGATACGAGGTCAGCCGGTCCGTGCCCGCCGTGAGGCGGAACTTCTCGGCCGGAATAGCGGTGAGGATCGAGCCTCGCTTGGTGCAGTACGAGCAGTTGCAGGTGATGGTGCTGTCGAGGTCGGCCTCGGCCTCGAAGCGTACGGCGCCGCAATGGCAGCCGCCGGCGATTTCCGTCATGCCGGTCAAGCCCCGTCGGCCGTCGACGCGAGGAGCTTGTCGAGCCGGTCATAGCACATGGCCATGCCCTGCGACATGCCGCTGGCGAGCACCGCGTCGCGCGCCTGCCTGCTCACATAGCGCATCGTGATCGTCATGACTGTCCCGCCGACGGCCGCCTCGAACACTGTCGTCGCGACGGCCTCGCCGCCGGTCCAGTCCTGGTCGAACAGTTCGGTGTGGACGAGGCGCGACGGGCGCTCGACCTGATGATGGACGCCGCTCATGCCCATCTCGGTGCCGTCCGGCCTGCGCCAGACGAAGCGCAAGGCGCCGCCCTCCCGCGGGTCGATCTCGCAGACCGGGAGCGACATGCCCTCAAGCCCGATCATCCAGCGCCGTACGAGTTCCGGCGTGACATGCGCGTCAAAGACGGCCTCACGAGGCGCGGCGAAGACCCTGGTGAACAGGATCTCGCGATCCCCCTGCGCTGATACCTCCAGCCTGGATCCATCCGTCAAGGCAGCCTCCTCTTATACATAACCATATGGTTAAGTAATGCAGGCTGCCCGTGTCAAGGCAGATCGCCAGCCAGCGCCTCTAGTTCCGCCGGAGCATGGCGATGTGCGGAATGCCCTCATCGTCGAACAGCTCACCTTCTGGTAGATAGCCCAGGCGGCGATAGAACCGCTCGGCATGAACCTGGGCGTTCAGCAGGAGGATACGATGCCCGCGCGCCTGCAGCACCTCGCTGGCAAACCGCACCAGCCGTTCGCCCATGCCCGTGCCGCGTGCCTCCTTCAGCACCGCCACGCGCTCGATCTTGCCGATCGAGCCGTTCTCGCCATAAGGCCGGATGCGGGCGGCACCGACGATGCGCTGGCCCATCGTCGCCACCAGATGCTCGCACGCATCGTCCAGGCCGTCGAACTCGCCCTCGATCGACACGCCCTGCTCGTCGCAGAACACGGCCTGCCGGACCTCGAAGGCCCGCGACCGCTCGTCGTCGTCATGGGCAAACCGGACGACCGGCTGCCCGGCCGGCAGGTCGAGGATGTCGAGCCGCATCGGCTGGAGGAAGACCCGGCCTTCTCCATCCGCCCGCCCGGTGGAAGCGAACCGCCTGGCGACCTCGGCACGGGCTGGACCGACCCCCGGGCCGCGGCCCGGTTCCGCCGCGACGAAGGCTTCGAGCACCTCCTCCAGGTCGGCCGCGCGCCGCTCGGCCAGGTACACATGCGGATTTGCATGAACGAACCCGACGATCGACGCACGCTCGATAGCGGCCTCCGCCGCGGCCCGCATCTCGGTCTCGTCCTCCAGCGGCCGAAGCAACTCGAACCAGCCTCCTTCGGCCAGCGGCTCCACCACGATCAGCCGGCCGCCGGGTGCCAGGGCATAGGCGATCTCGCCCAGCGCCCGGTCCATCTCACCGGGCGGGACGTGATGGAAACTGTTCACCATGAGCGCCACCTGGACCAGGCCCTGCTCGACCGGCAGATGCGCCGCCTCGCCCGGGATCAGCGCCTCGTGCCCCGCCATCTCGTCGACCTGGGGATCGATGCCGAACGCGTCGTAGCCCAGCCGGCGCAGCCGATGGACGAGGTCGCCGTTGCCGCAGCCGACATCCATGATCCGGCCGTGCCCTGGCAAGAGGGCCGGCAGCATGTCGATCAGCCTCTGGATCTCCGGCATGGACTAGGGCTCCCCTGGCAGTCGTCGGCGGTTCGTCCTAGCTTCCGATCCGCCGACCGACCAAGGAGCAAGTGCCATGACTGACGCCCGGCGGGACAATTCCCGCAGGATCAGGTCCCCGCGCGGGGCGGAGCTGACCTGCCGGAACTGGCAAGCCGAAGCAGCCATGCGCATGTTGATGAACAATCTCGACCCGGAGGTGGCCGAGAATCCGGAGGAACTCGTCGTCTATGGCGGCATCGGCCGGGCGGCCCGCGATTGGCGCTGCTTTGATGCCATCGTGGCGACGCTGAAGCGCCTGGAAGCGGACGAGACTCTCCTCGTCCAGTCCGGCAAGCCGGTGGGCGTCTTCAAGACCCACCCGGACGCGCCGCGCGTGCTGATCGCCAACTCCAACATCGTCGCGAAATGGGCGAACTGGGATTATTTCCACGGGCTCGATCGGCTCGGCCTGATGATGTACGGCCAGATGACCGCCGGTTCCTGGATCTATATCGGCACCCAGGGGATCGTGCAGGGTACCTACGAGACCTTCGTGGAGTGCGGCCGGCGCCATTATGGCGGCAACCTGAAGGGCAAGTGGATCCTGACCGGCGGCCTTGGCGGCATGGGAGGAGCGCAGCCGCTGGCCGCCACCATGGCCGGTGCGTCCATGCTGGCCGTGGAGTGCCGGGCATCGCGGATCGAGCGGCGCATGCAGTCCGGCTACCTCGACTGGATGGAGGCAGACCTGGACGACGCGCTGGCCCGGATCGAGCGGGCCAACCAGAGCGGCGAGCCGATCTCGGTGGGCCTTCTCGGCAACGCCGCCACCGTGTTCGAGGAACTCGTCCATCGCGGCATCCTGCCGGACATCGTCACCGACCAGACTTCCGCCCATGACCCGGTCCATGGCTACCTGCCCGCCGGCTGGACGGTGGAGGAGTGGGAAGAATGCCAGACGAAGAATCCGGCGCGTGTCGAGGAGGCTGCCCGCGAGACCATGGCGCGCCATGTCCGCGCCATGCTGGCCTTCCACGCCGCGGGCGTTCCCACGCTCGACTATGGCAACAACATCCGCCAGTTCGCCCAGGAGGCCGGGGTCGAGAACGCCTTCGCCTTTCCAGGCTTCGTCCCTGCCTATATCCGCCCCTTGTTCTGCAAGGGGATTGGTCCGTTCCGCTGGGCCGCCCTGTCCGGCGACCCTGAGGACATCTTCGCCACGGACCAGCGGGTCAAGGAACTGATCCCGGACGACCCGCACCTGCATCACTGGCTGGACATGGCCAGGCAGCGGATCAAGTTCCAGGGCCTGCCGGCGCGGATCTGTTGGCTGGGCCTGGGCCAGCGCGCCCGGATCGGCTTGGCCCTGAACGAGATGGTGGCCCGCGGCGAGGTGAAGGCGCCGATCGTGATCGGTCGCGACCATCTTGACTCGGGCTCGGTCGCCTCGCCGAACCGGGAAACGGAAGCCATGCAGGACGGGTCCGACGCCGTGGCCGACTGGCCGCTCCTGAATGCGCTGCTGAACACCGCCTCAGGCGCCACCTGGGTGAGCCTGCACCATGGTGGCGGCGTGGGCATCGGCTTCTCGCAGCATGCCGGCATGGTCATCGTCGCGGACGGGACGGCGGAGGCGGCGCGCCGGCTGGAGCGCGTCCTCACGAACGATCCCGGCACGGGCGTGATGCGCCATGCCGACGCCGGCTACGATATCGCTGTCGCCCATGCGCGCGAGCAGGGCCTCGACCTGCCGATGATCGGCACCTGACATGCCCGGCTGGCTGGTCGTGCTGCTGCTCCTCGTCCTGCTGGGCATAGCCGGCTGGGGCTCCTGGCTCATGTGGCACCAGATGCAGGACGTGGTCATCGGCATGCACGGCCAGATCGCGCTGGCGCTTGGCGGCGCCTTGTCCTTGATCATCACGGTCTTCTTCATGGTCCTGATCTATGTCAGCCGGTCCAGGGGCTTCGACGACGGGGCCGGGCGCCTCGACGGCGACGACGAGGCGCCACGATGAGTATCTGGATCCTCCTGGCGGTCTTCGTGGGCGGCGGGATTGGGTCCTGCGCCCGGCATCTCGTGAACGTGGCCGGCATGCAGGTTCTCGGCACCGGCTTTCCGTGGGGCACCATCACGGTCAACATCGTCGGCTGCGCGCTGATGGGCGTGATCGTCGAAGCGATGGCACAGCGCTGGACCGTATCGCAGGAAGCCCGCTTGTTCCTCACCACCGGCATCCTGGGCGGCTTCACCACGTTCAGCACCTTCTCGCTCGATACGGTGGCGCTGTGGGAGCGCGGCCGTCACGACCTTGCGATGCTCTACGCCGTTCTGTCCGTTGCGCTGTCGCTCACAGCGACCGGATTGGCGATGTACGGCATGCGCCGGGCACTGGGATGACCTAGGGTCCAGCGGCGGTCACGAGGACCGCCGGACGCGGACGAGGAACGATGCGCGAGGCAGGACGTGACCGGCGCCGGGCAAGGCGGGCAACCGATGGCGGGATCGCCCAGCGTCCCTGGCGCGAGGTGGTCAACCACCTGCCGCCGACCGAGCCGCTCTCGGCGGACCAGGTTGAAAAGATCCACGATTCCTCGCTGCGTATCCTCGAGGAGATCGGCATCGAGTTCCTCCACCCGGAGGCGTTGTCGATCCTTGGTCGCGCGGGTGCCCAGGTGACGCCGGGCTCGATGCTGGTGAAGTTCGACCGCGGCCTGGTGCTCGAGCTGATCGGCAAGGCACCGTCCCGCTTCACCCTCCATGCCCGCAATCCTGCCCATGACCTGCAGATCGGCGGCAATGTCGTCAACTTCGCCACTGTCGCCTCCACGCCGAATGCGCATGACCGTGCCGGGGGCCGGCGGTCCGGCAACTTCCGGGACTTCACGAATTTCGTGAAGCTCGGCCAGAGCCTGAACTGCATCCACCTCTATGGCGGCTATCCGGTCGAGCCCATCGACCTGCCGCCCCAGACCCGCCACCTGGACTGCCTGCAGGCTTTCGTCACCCTGTCCGACAAGGCGTTCCACGCCTATTCGCTGGGCCACACCCGCATCACCGATGGCATCGAGATCGCGCGGATCGCGCGCGGGATCAGCCGCGAGCAGCTGCAGCGCGAACCCTCCCTGTTCACCATCATCAACTCGAACTCGCCGCTCCGCCTGGACGGGCCGATGCTCGAAGGTATCATGGCGATGGCCGGTGCAAGCCAGGTGGTTGTCCTGACACCCTTCACGCTGGCAGGCGCCATGGCGCCTG
>NZ_DATAGQ010000037.1:0-12312 GCF_036263595.1 Geminicoccus sp.
GCTCCGCAAAGCAGCCGCCCGTACCCGTGAAACCTTATGGAGTACCATCGGCCAGACACCCGACCCCTTCAGCCCAGCCGAATGCCAGAACTATCTCGCCAACGCCGGTTATGAGTTCGAGTGAACCGAAACTGCTCTAGCACCACGAGATCGGCCACATACCTCACCCCGTAGGACATCCGGGCTCCGCCGCCCGCTTGTAGGCGGCAGTGCCAGCATCCCCCGTTGCCATGGGTCAGCACACCCGTCATCGACTTTCCCGACCGCTGCCCAGGCCATCGATCGGAGGGATGATCAGGAGCCAATAGGTTCTAGCGGTGCCCGGATCGCCTGCTCCGTTCGCGCTCGACACGCCAGGCCGACAGCCCGGCTGCGACACGATCCAGCTCGAGGCGCAGGCGTTGCACCTCGGCAGGACCACGCACCTGCAGGCTCCCGTCATCGAGACCCCGCCAGCCCAGCAGCACATCGAACAGCGCCGTTGCACCGAGATGGGCAGCACTGCTGCGCAAGGCATGGGCGTGATCGTGCAGCGCGGCCAGATCGCGCTTCTCGACGGCCTGTGCCATGGCCTCCACCAGTTCGCCGGCCTCGACCAGGAACGTGTCGATCACCTCCTCGATGAAGCCGTCGCCCTGGTCGAGCTTCGCCAGCCCGTCCAGCTTGCGGCGGTCGAGGACCGGCCGCGGCTCGGCGCTGGCGGCAAGCGTCAGGACCGGGCGACGGCGCGCCTCTTCCGGTGGCGGGGCTGCCGGGAGTGGCGGCGATGGCGGGGCCGGGACGGGCGGCAAGACTGGTGCAGGCTCGCGGGCGGCCGCAGCGGCGGCCGGCACGCCGGCTCGGACGCGCGCCTCGATCAGGCGGTCCATCAGGCCCAGCAGCACGGGCGCATCGATCGGCTTCATCGCATAGTCGGTGAAGCCCACGGCGCGGCAGGCGTCGATCGTGGCCTGCGTGGCATCGGCGGTCAGCGCCACCACCGGTGGCAGGTCGTCCTCCGTGAAACGCATCAGCTTCAGCGCCTCGATGCCGCCCATGCGCGGCATGTTCAGGTCCATGAGCACAAGATCGAACGGCTCGTCGGCGATCCGCTCCACGGCATCCTGGCCCGAACCGACGATGACGACTTGGTGGCCGGCGCTCTCCAGGATCCGCCGGACGACCTGCTGGTTGGTGAGGTTGTCCTCGGCCACGAGGATCCGGCCGGGATGCGCGGCGGTCACGGCATCCTGGCTCGCCGCCAGCCTGGGCGCCTCGTGCGGTGCCAGCGAAGCCCGCGCCAGGCGCGGCAGGTCCCGCTCCAGCGTCGCCGGCGACAGCCCGGCCATGGCGAGCGACGGCGGTTCCGTGCTGCCGATCGTGACGATGTCGACGCTGCCCTCGACCTTGTGCAGAACGATCCCGATCAGCTCGGCGGCACTCGACGAGGTGGCGGGGTCTGCCATCACGAGGAGGCGCCGGCCATGGCGGCGGTGCAGCTTCGTGGCCACATCCTCAAGGCTGCCGGCCCGCTGGGCGCCAAACCCTGCCCGTTCCAGGATTTCCTGCGCCCGGACGGCCAGCTGGCCACGGCCCAGGACCACCACCAAGCCATGGCTCGGCAGCACCGGCAAGTCGTCCAGGTCGGCGGCGGGCAGCAGCAGCGTGAAGCTGAAGGTAGTGCCGCGGCCGGGCTCGCTCTGCAGTGCCAGGCGGCCGCCCATCAGCTCCACCAACTCCTTGGCAATGGTCAGGCCCAGCCCCGTGCCGCCATAGTCGCGGTCGGTGCCGTCATCGGCCTGCGTGAAGCTCTCGAAGATCCGCTGCTGGCGGTCGAGCGGGATGCCGATGCCGGTATCGGACACGGCAAACAGGACCTCCTGGCCTCGGCCGGCCATCTGGACCCGCAGGACGACCTCGCCCCGCTCGGTGAACTTCAGGGCGTTGGCGACGAGGTTGGTCAGCACCTGCTGGAGGGCAGCTTGGTCGCCCACCAGGGCCGACGGTACCCCTGGGTCGAGCACCAGCCGGAGCCGGAGGCCACGCGCCTGGGCCTGCTGTTCCAGCATCCCGCGAAGGATCCCCAACAGGCCGTCCAGGTCGAACGGCTGCGTGATCACCGTGAACCTGCCGGCCTCGATCTTGGCCGCATCCAGCACGGCGTCGACTAGGCCCAGGATCGTGCCCGCCGCGGTCCGCACCGTGCCCAGCATCTCGCGACGGTCCTCGTCAGGCTCGTCGCGGCGCAAAAGGTCGGACAGGCCGATCACCGCGTTGAGCGGCGTGCGGAACTCATGGCTTATCACCGCGAGGAACCGGCTCTTGGCCTGGTTGGCTTCCTCCGCCCGGTGGATGGCCTGCTCGAGCTTGCGCAGCAGGGTGGAGACGTAGGCGGGCAGCACGATCAGCGCCAGGATCAGCGCCACGTCCAGGGCCGGCACCTGCCGCCACTCGGCATTGAGCAGGACGACCCCGCTGAACAGAAGGAGCGCCGTCCCGGCCGCGGCGAACAGGTAGGTCCGTCCGAACCGGAAACCGTGGCCGAGGATGATCCAGAGCAGGATCGGGTAGAAGGGAGCGGCACTCATGCCGCCCACCAGCATCACCCCGCACAGGCCGACCGTATCGATCAGCATGCCCGCGATCCGCCTGGCCGGGCTGATGCCTGGCCAAACCAGGATGTGGACGAACAGGGCGGTTGAGAGCACCAAGGCCGCAGCGCTGATGCCGAGCCCGCCCCAGAAGAAGGTGCCGGAACCGCTGGCGGCGGCCAGGATGTAGACACCGATCGCGACGGCGAACCCGATACGGATCAGGGCCTGCTCGTGCTCGCTGTCCGGCCGCCCGGCCAGCCGGCGGCGCAGCCTGGCGCGCCACCCGTCCTTCTCCTGCGGCGGCATATCGGCTCTGGCCGTCAGCTGCGGGTCATCGCCGGGCAAGGGTGCCGTCATGGCGCGACGCTCGCCGGCACGGCGCGGAGCAGCGCCTCGACTTCCTCGGGCGGCATTGGGAAGCCGACCAGGTGGCCCTGGATCTGGTCGCAGCCGCCGCGCTCCAGAATCAGGCGCTGGCCGGGCGTCTCGACGCCTTCAGCCAGCACGGTGAGGCCCAGGCTGCGCGCCAGCTCCACGACCATGTGGACGATCTGGCGCGACTGCTCGTTCGTCTCGATGTCGTGCACGAACTGCCGGTCGATCTTGAGGCGATGCACGGGCAGGCGCTGCAAATAGGCCAAGGAGGAGTAGCCAGTGCCGAAATCGTCGAGCGACAGGGAAACGCCAAGGCCGGCCAGAAAGCGCAGCGTTTCCATGGCCTGCGCGGTGTTCTCGAACAGGGCGTTCTCGGTAAGCTCGATGTCGATCCAGCACGGGTCGATCCCGGTCTCGGCCAGGAGCTGCTCGATCTGGCGCTCCACCCCCTTCTCGCGGAACTGGCCGGGGCCGATGTTCACCGACATCGTGATCCCCTCGATGCCCTGCTCCTGCCAAAGGCGCAGCTGCCGGCATGCCTGTTGCAGGACCCAGTTGGACAAGGGCGCGATCAGGCCGATGTCCTCGGCGACCTGCAGGAACTCTCCGGGGCGCACCATGCCGCGGCTCGGATGGTTCCAGCGCACCAGCGCCTCCACGCCGATGATCCGGCCCGAGCCCAGTTCCATCTGCGGCTGATAGTGGACAGTGAACTGCCGCGTGGTCAGCGCCTGGCGAAGCTCGCGCTCCAGCTGGATGGTCCGCTTGGCGGTGACGTTCATCTCCTCGGCGAAGAACCGCCACGTGTCCCGGCCGGACTGCTTGGCGCGATGCATGGCGAGTTCGGCATTGCGCAGCAGATGGTCCAGCTGCCGGGCATCGTCCGGCCAGATGGTGACACCCATCGAGGCACTCACATTGATCTCGCGGTCGCCGATCTGGAACGGCTCGGCGAATGTCTCGTTCAGACGCCGGCAGAGCTCGGCGGCCTCGTCGGCGCGACGCAGGCCCGGATGCGCGATCAGGAACTCGTCCGAGCGCAGCCGGCCCAGCGTCTCGCCTGCCTTGACCCGCCCGCGCAGCCGGCCGGCCAGCGCCTTCAGCAGGGCGCTGCCGAACGCGTCCCCATAGGCATTGTTGAAGCTCTTGAAGCGGTCGATGTCGATATGGACCAGCGCCAGCAGCTCCTGATCGGCCTCGGTCCTGGCGATGTCCTGGGCGATGCGCTCCAGCAGGGACTGGCCGGAGGGCAGCCCGGTCAGCGCATCCGAGCGCATCGCGGGCATGGTGTCGGCCATGCTCCGCAGCAGCTCGTCGCCCTCGTGCCACAGGGTGAGGACGTGGCTTACCTGACCGGCCGCGTCGGTCAACGGCGCGTGGACCAGGAGGACGCGCCGCTCCTGCTGTCCCTGGCCGATCAGCTCGACCCGCGGCTGCCCGGACGCCTCGCCGGTCTCGAAGATCTTGTCGGTCTGCAGCCGGTAGCGCAGCAGGAAGCCGGCGCCGAGCAGCGCGTCGAGGCCAGGCTGGCGGCCCTGGTCGCCCGGCATCGGCAGGGTCGCGCAGCCGGCGGCCCTGGCCCAGGCGGCGTTGGCGGCCACCAGGCGCGCGTTCTGGTCGGTCACGAAGGCCGGCAGCTCCAGCCGGCCGCACAGGGCCGCCGGATCGATCGAGAGCGCCGCGCCGGCGCCCTTGGTGCCCAGCCTCTGCTCGAGATCGGCAGCCCGCTCGCTGAGGAGGCGCTGCTGGCGGCGCATGGTCAGGAGGTTCTTGACCCGGGCACGGAACTCCAGGTGGTCGACCGGGCTGAGCAGGAAGTCCGTCGCTCCGGACTCCAGCGCCTGATAGCAGTAGTCGCGGTCCTCGTAGACGGTGACCACGATGATCGGGATGAGTTCGCAGCCGGCGGTCGTGCGGAGCTCTCGGATCAGTTCGGCACCGTTCATGCCGGGCATGTTGAAGTCGGTGACCACGAGGTCCGGCGCCTCGGTGGCGGTGATCGCCGCCAGCGCCTCGGTCGGTGACCCATAGGCCTGGACCACCAGCCCCTCTTCCACCGACTGGGCGAGCCTGCTCAGGATGTTGCGGTTGGTGACCCGGTCATCGATGACCACTATCTTCGCCATCACGGATCGTCCGGCTGGCAACTAGGAAGATGGTCGGGCTGATTGCGGCCGAACATCACTCTCCCGATCGTGGCGTCTCCGTCCGACGCACGGCACAACGCGGTCCAGAAGAAGAGGACGGAGTGGGTCAAGTCAATGCAAACAGGGCGTAATCCTGCCACGGATGGCGGTCCGGCACATCATGGAGCATGCGGTGACCGATAAGCGCGACTATCCACCCCATCCCATCGTCGGGGTAGGTGTGGTCGTGCGACGGGATGACAAGTTCCTGCTGATCCGCCGCATCAAGCCGCCGCGGGTCGGGCAGTGGAGCCTGCCGGGCGGGCGGCAGCATCTTGGCGAAACCGTCGAGGAGGCCGCCCGTCGCGAGGTTCTCGAGGAGAGCGGGCTGACCCTGTCGTCCTGCCGCCTGCTGACGGTGGTGGACCTGATCGAGCGCGACCCGGGCGAGCGGGTGGTCTGGCACTACACCTTGATCGATTTCGTCGCCGAGGCGGACCACGACCGGGTGGTTGCCGGCGACGATGCCGCCGAGGCGGCATGGTTCACGCTCGACGATGCCGTCGCCGCAGTTGCGTGGGAGGAGACCAGGCGGATCCTCCGCATGGCGGCCGAAGCTCGTTAGCAGGGGACGAGGCATCCGGTTCTGGCGCGTCCAATCCTCGTCGACCCGGGCGGATGGGCCGGCTCAGGCTTCCTCGCGCTCGGTGCCTGCCAGCACGCGGGCCAGGTTGCAGAGCGCGTCCTGGTGCTTGCGGCTGCCGATCGCGGAGAAGTTCCGCGCCAGTTCCAGGAGCATGCGCTGCTGGGGCATCAGCTCCTTGTCCTTCGGCTTCGCGTTCTTGTCAGGCTCGACGTCCTCGAAGAAGTAGCTGATCTCGACGCCCAGGGCCTGGGCGATCTGGAACAGGCGGCCGGCCGAGATGCGGTTGATGCCAGTCTCGTACTTGTGGGCCTGCTGGTAGGTGACGCCGATCAGCTCCGCCATCTGCTGCTGGGTGAGGCCGAGCATGATCCGGCGCTGGCGAATGCGCATGGAGACGTAGTGGTCGACATCCAGCGCCCTCGACCGGCCTCCGGTCCCGCGGCTGACGACCTTCGCAGTGGCCACCTGATTCATGAGCGGAAATCTCCAACGGGATTCGAGGCCGCTTCGGAACCCGTCCGGTCTCGCGTCTCGATCGATTTCGCTAAAATACCAGCTAATTTGCTGGATGCCAGCACTTCGACATTTCCTCATCAACCATAATAGCATATCTCTCACTCGTCGGCTTGGCTTTCCTGGCTCGCCGCCGCGGCCTCCAGCACCCCGAGCACCGGTCGCGCATCCGTGATCTCGACCACCATCGTTCCTTCGCCGCCGGCAAGGCAGACCAGGAACATGCCGCTCTTCGGCCCGGGCAGGACCCGGCGCAGCAGTTCCCGGTCATCCGGCAGTCTCACGATGGCGAACCGCCCCACGGTTTCGGCGGGCTCGACAGGGTCGGCCGCCGTCAGAACGAGCTGGCCCTGGCGGAACATCGGCGCGTTGGCGTCATCCTCGACCTGCCAGGCGCGCATGCGGTCGACCCGCACGGCCAGTGGCGGGATCGGCGACTCCAGCGACAAGGCGCAGCCACCCGCGCCGATCCGCCCGGACACTGTCAGGCCCGGCCGCTTTGGGCTGCGGCCGAACCATAGATATTCCGGCGTCGTGTCCAGGAGATCCGCGATGCGATCCACCACCTCGCGCGGCGGCGCATACTCGTCCCGTTCATAGGGTCCGATTGCCGTGGAGTGCCGGTGGATCAGGCGCGCCAGCTCCACCTGGGACCAGCCCTTGGCCGTCCGCAACGCCCGAAGCCTTGTCCCGAAGCTGTCCCGTCTCATCGCGGCCATCCGGTCCACCCGTGGTTCCACTAGGGGAATAACCCCATGTGACGCTAGAGCAAAACTATCTAACGCATTAGTTGTTGAAAACGATCACCATCCGGGGGCCGGCCAACGTTGCGCCCATGGGTCCTGCGACGCTTCTGCTCAGCCATCTCGGGCGGGCACGAGGGACATCCGGTCGGGGCGCTGTGCCGCCGGAAGCACGATTCGCCGGTCGATGGTCCAGCGTGCCACGCCGTCCGCGAACCATCGCGACCAGGGATGACCGCTCTGGCCGCTCGCGGTGACGATCCGGATGCCCTCGGGCTCGGCAAGGTCGGCGACGATCCGCAGGCTGGCCGCGATGGTCACGGTCCGCCGGACCAGGGCGTCGTCCGTCGTCGCCCAGGCGACGTCCACCGTGTCGGGATCGCCGGCCTTGGGCGCTTGGTTGCCGAACAGGGCGCCCAGCACCGGCACCTGCCCGAGCGTCGCATGCGGCATGGCCGCGGTCTGCAGGTGGCGCAGGGTCCAGCGGCCCCGATCCGGCCCGGTCGCGGCGACGAGCGCCGCTTGCGCCTGCTGCAGGGCCCGGCCCGCCAGCATCGCACAGGTCTCGACCGGCTCGGTCCGGACATCGTCGCACCAGGCCGGCCGGTTCTGCAGCACATGGGCCAGGAAGTTGCCGCGCAAGCCGCGCAGCCCCGATGCCAGCGGACCCAACTCGTCCTCGCGGATCATCCGGGACAGCCGCTCCGCCCAGGCCAGGAACAGCCCGGCCTCCCAGCGGTCGCCCGCCATCGTGCCGTCCCAGCCGCGCATGGCATCGCGCATCGCCACCGTCGCCGGGTCGTTGCTTTGCGCGGCAAGTAAGGTGGGCAGCATGTCCACCGCGAATCCGGAGCGGAGATCGCGCTGGATGCGGACGAGGTCGGCTGGGTCCAGCCGCTCCTCGGCCGAAAGCAGCGCGTCGATGCGCGCCCGCCGCCAATCCGAGGGCCAGTAGGCGGCGATCAGGTGGGGATAGCCGGGCTCGGTCACCCGGTTGTTGCCGTTGGCTACCGTGCCGCCCGGGGGATCGAGCAGGGTCGGCAATTCGTCGGCCGGCACCGTTCCGGTCCAGTCGAACCGGCCGCTGGCGCCATCCGCCGGCATCGTGCCGTTGCCGCCGCGCCGCACCGGCACCGCACCCGCCACGATCAGGCCGACCCGGCCATGGCTGTCGGCGGCGATGAAGTTCTGCACCGGGTTGCGGTAATCGGCCAGGGTCGCCCGCAGCCCGTTGAGATCGCCCGCATGCGGCAGCCCGAAGCCTGCACGGATCGTGCTGTCGGCGGGATCCAGCACCGTCCAGGCCAGGCTCACCGGCCTTGCCGGCTCGCCGTTCCTGCCCGGCAGCTCGGAAATGACCGGTCCATGCCGCGTCGCACGCAGCCGCAGCGTCTCGCTGGCCCCGCCCTTCACCAGGATCCGCTCCTCGCGCCGGGCGAACGGCAGGGAACCGCCCGGTGCCAGGTAGCGCTCGCCGTCCGCGGGGTCGACCGTCTCCACGAACAGGTCCTGGACGTCCGCATGGGTCGTGGTCAGGCTCCAGGCCAGGGTCGGTGTCCGCCCGATCACCACGAACGGCATGCCCGGCATGGTGGCGCCCGTCACCCGCAGCCCCGGCGCCGTCATGTCGACCAGGTACCACACGCCCGGCGTGCGCAGCTGCAGGTGAGGGTCGCCGGCCAGCAGCGCCCCGTCGCTGGCGCTGCGGGACGCGCCCACCGCGAACGCGTTCGAGCCGATGCCGGATGAGGGCAGGTCGGGCAGGCTCGCCCGCAGCCGTTCCGCCCAGCCGGCCGGAGCTTGGGCCGACTGGTCCCGCGGCGCGTCCATCCCGGGCCAAAGGTCGGCGATCTGCTGCGGTGTCAGCCGGGCGCGCAGTGCCAGGCGCTGCAGCTCGCCGTCCATGTCGCCGTCCAGGTTCAGCGCCATCATCTTGATCCAGACCGCGCTGTCCGCAGGCTTCCAGGGCTCCGGGCTGTGCCAGAAGATCCAGAACTCCGGCGGCAGCAGCCGGTCGCGATGCTCGATCCAGTCGTTGATGCCCTGCACGTAGGCGTCCAGCAGCGCCCTGGACGAGGGATCAAGGCTTTCGAGCGAGGCCTGCGCGGCATTGTAGAGCCCGAGCGTGCGCAGGTAGCGGTCGGCCGGCAGGCCGGGGCTGCCGACCAGCTCGGCCAGCCTTCCCTGGCCGACCCGGCGCTGGAACTCCATCTGCCAGAGCCGGTCCTGGGCCTGGACGAAGCCCAGCGCCCGGTAGGCGTCCCGCTCGCTGGCGGCCCGGATGTGCGGCACGCCGTGGACGTCCCGCTCGATCTCGACGGGCCCGTCCAGCCCGTCCAGCTCGTAGCCGCCTGTCGTGCGCGGCAGCGAGCCGGCACCGATCAGGACGATGGCGCCGACAATCGCGAGGAGGAGGATGAGAAGGGCGCCTGCCGCTGCGCGCAGCGCCCTCTTCACGTCAGGCCGCCCGGTCCAGGAGGTCCAGCTTCTCCAGGCAGGCCCGCAGGCTGTCGGCATCGGTGAAGCGGTGGGCACGCCAGCCACGCGCTTCAGCCGCGGCGATGTTCGCCGCATTGTCGTCGATGAACAGGAGCCGGTCGCCCGACTTGCCCAGGTCCTGCTCGACATGGGCGAAGATGCGGGGGTCCGGCTTGATCAGCTTCAGCTCGCCCGAGACATAGACATTGTCGAAGTGCCGGAAGAACGGGTAGCCGGCCTCGTCCTTGTGCACGAGTGGGAAGGTCTCGATCGACCAGTTGGTGAGCGCCACCAGATGGGTGCCGTTGGCTGCGAGTTCTTCCAGGATCGTGACCGTGCCGGGGATCGGCCCCTTGATCATCTCGATCCAGCGGTCCTTCCAGGCTTTCAGCGGCACCTCCAGGTGCGGATGGACCGCGAGCAACTCGGCGATGCCCTCGTCCATCGTCCGGCCGGCGTCGAACTTCTCGTTCCAGTGCCCGGTGGCGACCTCGGTCAGGAAATGCTCCATCACCGCCGGATCGTCGAACATGGTGCGGTAGAGGTAGCGCGGGTTCCAGTCGATCAGGACCCCGCCCAGGTCGAACACGACCGTCTCGACTGCCTGCCCGTCCGCCACCCGATCGTTCCTTTGCGCCAATACTCGGCCGTGCCGCTACGACGGCAGGCATGACAACTTCAAGGCGCTTCTCGACGCGATGATGCGGTGGCGCCATGGTACGGCCGCTGCTTGTCACTCCCTGGGCACACCATGCCGCTCGTTCCGATCGACCGCCCCGAGTTCGACGTCGCCATCGACCTCCGCTACGCCACCGAGCGCAACTTCACCGGCGAGCCGGTCTATGCGCGCGCCCTGCCGTTCCTGCATCGCCATGCGGCCGATGCGCTGGCCCGCGCCATCGCCCTGGCCCGCCCCCTGGGCCTGCGCCTCAAGCTGCTCGACCTTTACCGGCCGCCCGAAGCCCAGTGGAAGCTCTGGCACCACACGCCCGACCCCGAGTTCATCGCCGTGCCCTGGCGAGGCTCTCCACACGGCCGTGGCGTCGCCGTCGACCTGACCCTGCTCGACGGGCAAGGTGAGGAACTCGACATGGGCACCGACTTCGACGCCTTCACGCCCCGCTCGCACCATGGTGATACCGCGGTATCGGTGGACGCCCAGCGCAACCGGCTCCTCCTGCTGGGACTGATGACCGCGGCCGGCTTCGACTTCTACCGCAACGAATGGTGGCACTATCAGCTGTTCGACGCGCGTGCACGCTACCCGCTCATCGCGGATGGCGCCGCAGCACCCCGGCTGATGTGATTCCCTGATCGAGGAGACATGCGATGAGCATCGACTTCCTGCTCACATCGCTGATCGTCGTGGCCTCGCCCGGCACCGGCGTGCTGCTGACCCTGGCCGCCGGCCTGTCGCGCGGGGCGCGTGCCAGCATGGTCGCCGCGTTCGGCTGCACGCTCGGCATCGTCCCGCACATGGCGGCCGCAGTCATGGGGTTGGCCGCCCTGCTGCATACCAGTGCCATAGCCTTCCAGACGCTGAAATATCTGGGCGTGGCCTATCTGCTCTACATGGCGTGGACGACGCTGAAGGAGCAGGGCGCCCTTCGGGTCGACAAGGACATGAGCCCCCGTTCGGCCCGCCAGGTGATCGTCGCCGCCATCCTGGTCAACATCCTCAACCCCAAGCTGTCGATCTTCTTCCTGGCCTTCCTCCCGCAGTTCGTGAGCGCCGCCGACCCGCACCCGCTCGGCCGCATGCTGGAACTCAGCCTCGTCTTCATGCTGCTGACCTTCGTCGTGTTCGTCGGCTACGGCCTGTTCGCGGCGGGGATCCGCAACCACGTGATCTCCCGCCCGCGCGTGCTCACCTCGATGCGCCGCACCTTTGCCGGCGCGTTCGCGGCGCTGGGTGCCAGGCTCGCCTTCGCGGAACGCTGAGCGATCGCCGCCGCTTGCGTCGCCCGTCTCCTGCCCCTACTTGCTCGCGCGCCCGTCGGCAGCGGCGGGCGATGATCTCAGGGCGGGGTGCAAGTCCCCACCGGCGGTGAACGCACGCAGGTGCGGCAGCCCGCGAGCGCCCTTCGCCTGCTGGCGGAGGGGTCAGCAGATTCGGTGCGATTCCGAAGCCGACGGTGACAGTCCGGAGGAAAGAGATCGGTCGTCGCTGCCCTCGTCCATGCCGGACGGGGAGGCGGCGGACGCGTCATGCCCTGATTCAGGTTCCGGCAGCCCAAGGAAGCCAACGTGGATCAGTTTCCCTCCCGTATCGCCTTCGTCCAGTCCTGCTGGCATAAGGACATCGTCGACCGCAGCCGCGATGCCTTCATCGAGGCCATGGCCGAGGGCGGTATCGACCGCGAGCAGATCGACCTTCATGAAGTGCCCGGCGCCTTCGAGATCCCGCTCCACGCCAAGCTGCTCGCCAAGTCCGGCCGCTATGCCGCCATCGTCGGCGCCGGCCTCGTCGTGGACGGCGGGATCTACCGACACGAGTTCGTGGCCCAGGCTGTCATCTCCGGCCTGATGCAGGTCCAGCTCGAGACCGAGGTGCCGGTCCTCTCCGCGGTCCTGACCCCCCAGCAGTTCCACGAGCACGACACCCACCGCAGCTTCTTCACTGAGCATTTCGACGTGAAGGGCAGGGAGGTGGCGTCGGCGTGCCTCGCGATCCTGAAGAGCACAGCCCGGCTGCGCCACCTGGCCGCCTGACGAAACCTGTACCGGTCCACAATGATGAGACACCGATGTGCGCTCACGCGGCCATGTGCATCTGACCAAGCTGGCCGGCTCGAACCTGGGCGGGTGTCCGGTAGCCGTGCCGCTCGACGATCCAGCTCCGGTTGTAGGTCTGCTGG
>NZ_DATAGQ010000038.1:0-17191 GCF_036263595.1 Geminicoccus sp.
GCTTGGACGCCCACCTCGGCCAGCTGGGCCTGGATGATCTCGCCGCCGCGCCGGGCGTAGCTGGGTGGGGGCAGCTTGATCGTGAGCTCCAGGTCGCTGGCCCCCGCTTCGGCCAGGAGCTTCTTCGCCAGCTCGGGGTCGTAGGCGGACCTGGCGGTAAGGTCGACGTAAGCTGGATGGCTTGGGCTGAAATGGGAGCCGATCGGCGAGCCGTAGCCGGTCATGGCCCCATCGATCAGGGCTTGGCGGTCGATCGCATGGCCCAGCGCTTGGCGGACGCGTAGATCGTCGAGAGGTTTTGCGGCATTGTTGATCGCGAGGATCGTCTCGCCTTCCGTTGTGCCGATCACGACCTTGAAGCGCGGGTCGCTCTCGAACTGGACCAGGGCTTCAGGTGCGGGAAAATTGGGAAAGGCGTCGACGTCCTCGGCCATGAGCGCAGCGGTTGCGGCGGCCGGGTCGGCGATGAAGCGGAAGGTCACCTCGGCCAAGGGGACATCCGCGCCCGGCCGTCTGGTCAGAACGACCCGGTCGCCCTGGCGCCACTCGGCGAACTGGAAGGGACCAGTGCCGATCGGCTTGGTCTTGTTGCCGGTGGCACTCTCCGGCGCCACGACCACCGCGTCTCCCCAGGCGAGGTTCCAGGTGAACAGGCCGGTCGGCCGCTTCAGCTTGATCACGACGGTCATTGGATCCGGTACCGTGATCGCTTCGATCGGCTCGAACAATCCTTTCTGGGCGTTGACGCTGTCAGCCGCCATCGCCCGTTCGAACGAGAACTTCACGTCGGCACCGTCGAACGTGGTGCCATCGTGGAAGGTGACACCCTGCTTCAGATGAAAGGTGTAGATGAGGCCGTCGGCCGAGACCTCCCATGAGGTCGCGAGCTGCGGCTGGACGGTCCCGTCCGCGGCGATCCGGGTAAGCCCCTCGAAGACGTTGGCATAGACAATCTCGTCGATCGCGGCAGCTGCACCCGCGGTCGGGTCGAGGTGAGGGGGCTCCAGCACGGCCCCCACCGTCACGTCATGCCGGGCATGGGCAGCGCCGATGCCGGCGAAAAGGGTGATCCCCACACCCCAGAGGAGATCCCGCAGCTTCATCCAGATCCTCCAGCGACCGCCCGTTCCCGCCAGGACGGCGTCGATCCATGACCATCGGCAGCGAGGATGCCCCGCGCGACGGCACGAGCTGTGCAGTCGGCAGCCAGCGCGCCCAGCCGGGTCAGCAACGCCGGCGTCACCTCCAGCGTCTGCCGTCCCGTGGCAAGGGCGAACATCGTATCACCGTCCCACGGCGTGTGGATCGGCCGGATCGCGACCGCAAGCCCGTCATGCGCCATGACCGCCATCCGCTTGGCCTGGACCTTCATCAGTGGCGCATCGGTAGCGACCACGCCGATGGTCGTGTTGGCGCCTGCGGCTGCCGTGCGCTTGATGCGCAGCTCGAGCGGAATGGGGCCCGATGGAACGGCTTGGCCTCCCATCTCCCCTTCCTGCTCGAGATACCAGGCGAGTAGGGTGCGGCCATCCGGAAAGCCCGGCTCGCCAACGGAATTCACGGCGACCAGCGCCGCCACCGTGCAGCCGCTGACCGGGCAGACGGCAGACGCGCTGCCGAGGCCGCCGGCCACCGACCCGGCGCGTGCCCCAGCACCTGCACCCGTCGATCCAAGCACCAGCGCCGACCCGGCGGCTGCGACAGCTTCGAGGGCCAGGCGGCGATAGGGCGGCTCCTCCTCCCAGTCCTTGACGCCGCCGTTGCCGAGGTCGAACAGAATGGCGGCCGGCACGATCGGGACCACCGCATCGGCCACGCGGAACCCGATCCCCCTTGCCGCCAGCCGGTTGCGCACGGCTCCGGCCCCGTCCAGGCCGAACGCGGAACCGCCGGACAGGACGACGGCATGTACCTCGTTCACCGTGTTCAGCGGATCGAGCACCTCGGTCTCGCAGGTGCCGGGCGCGCCGCCACGCACGTCCACGGCACCGACCACAGGCTGCTCCGGCAGGACAACCGTGACCCCCGTCCGCACCCGCCGGTCCTCTGCGTTGCCCACTTGGATCCCGGCCACGTCGAGAATGCTGTTCCAGCGACCGGGACGAACGTTCAACGGGATGCTCCGATCATCAAACCCGCTTGCCTGAAGGCAAGCGGGCTTCCCTCGGCTGAAGCTAGCAGCCCATCGGACAGACTGCACGGGGCTTGCCTCAACCGTCGTGCCACGGCACCTGAACCGACAGGCAGGGGAGAAGAGGCGATGAGCACGCGCAGCGGAGGCAGGATCCTGATCGACCAGCTGGCGATCCAGGGCGTGGACACGATCTTCGGCGTGCCCGGCGAGAGCTACCTGGAAGCGTTGGACGCCCTGGTCGACAGTCCGATCCGGTTCGTCACCTGCCGTCAGGAGGGCGGGGCAGCCATGGCGGCGGAGGCCTATGGCAAGCTCACCGGACGTGCCGGCGTCTGCTTCGTCACCCGGGCTCCTGGCGCCACCAACGCATCCTCGGGCGTGCACGTCGCCCAGCAGGACAGTACGCCGCTGATCCTGCTGGTGGGCCAGATCGAGCGTTCCGCCCGCTACCGCGATGCCTTTCAGGAGGTCGACTACCAGCAGCTGTTCGGCGGCATGGCGAAGCTGGTGCTGGAAATCGACGACGCCGCGCGCCTGCCCGAGCACGTGCACCGCGCCTTCCGAACCGCCATGTCCGGGCGGCCGGGCCCGGTCGTGCTGGTGCTGCCGGAGGACATGCTGACCGACAAGGTCGAAGCCAGTGACGGCATCAGGGTCGAGCCCGTTGCCCATCACCCCGATCCGGCCGCGCTGGACCGGCTGAACGAACTTCTGGCCAAGGCGGAGCGGCCTCTCGTGATCCTGGGCGGTTCCGGCTGGACCCCCGATGGACGTGCCGCCCTGGAGAGCTGGATCGATGGCAACGACCTGCCGGCCGCCTGCAGCTTCCGCCGCCAGTCCCTGTTCGACAACCTCCATCGCTGCTGGGCTGGTGCGGTCGGCCTGGGGCCGGACCCCAAGCTCGCCGAGCGGGTCAAGGCCGCCGACCTGCTGATCGCTTTCGGCTCGCGGCTCTCGGAAACGGCGACCGCGGGCTACACGCTGCTGGGTCTGCCGCGGATGGCTGCCACCTTCGTGCAGATCCACCCGGATCCGGCTGAGCTTGGTAGGGTCTACCAGCCGGACCTCGCGATCTGCGCCGACCTGTCTGCGACTGCGCAGGCGCTTGCTGCCCGCGAGCCCATTCTCAGCCGGCCCTGGACCTCCGAGGCCGAGACGCTGCATGCGCGCTATCTGGCATTCTCCGAGCCGGTTGAGGCGCCGGGCGAGCTGAACATGTCGCGCGTTGTCCAGCACCTCCAGCACCGCCTCCCGGAAGACACCATCATCACCAACGGCGCCGGCAATTTCGCCATCTGGGTGCAGCGCTTCTGGCGCTACCGGACAGCCGGCAGCCAGCTCTCGCCGACGTCCGGCTCCATGGGATATGGCCTGCCAGCCGCCGTGGCCGCCGCGATCGCGGCGCCGTCTCGCACGGTCGTGGCGTTCGCCGGCGACGGCGACTTCATGATGACCTGCCAGGAACTGTCCACCGCGGTGCAGGCGCAGGCGAGGCTGCTGGTGCTCGTGGTCGACAACGGCATGTACGGCACGATCCGGATGCATCAGGAGCGGGAGCATCCTGGCCGCGAATCAGCGACGGCACTGAAGAACCCGGACTTTGCCGCCATGGCCCGCGCGATGGGCGCCCATGGCGCCACGGTGCGCACGACGGACGCCTTCGCCGCGGCTCTGGACGAGGCGCTGGCGCAGGGCGGTCCCGCCCTACTGCACCTGATCCAGGATCCCGAGGCGATCACACCTGTCAGGACGCTGACGAAGATCCGCGAGGAGGCTAGGGCGGCCGGGCGCTGATCGACGCGGCTAGACCATCGAAAGGTACCACTCGTACTCCGTCGGCGTGATCCGCATCACGAAGCGCTCACGCTCCACGTCCCGGCAGGTCGCATAGACCCGGCAGAACTCCGCGCCGAAATAGTCGTGGAGCGGGGACTTGGTCTCGAAGGCCTCGATCGAGTCTTCCCAGGTGATCGGGATCGAGGACGGGACCTGCTCGTAGGCGTTGCCCACGATCGGCTTGCCTGGATCACCTCCGTTGAGGAGGCCATCCAGCATGCCGGCCAGAACGGCCGCCAGAACCAGGTAAGGGTTGGCGTCGGCACCGGCTACGCGATGCTCGATCCGGCGCGCCTTCGGTGAGCCGGCGGGGATGCGGAAAGCGACGGTCCGGTTGTTCCAGCCCCAGGTCGGCGTGGTGGGGGCGTAGGAGAGCAGACGGAAGCGCCGGTAGCTGTTGGCGTTCGGGGCCAGCGCCAGCATGGAGGGCGCGAGTAGGCGCTGCATGCCGGCCACGCACCGCTTCATGGTGGCTTCGCCGTCCTCGACTTCGCTGAAGACGTTGCGCCCCTCCTTGTCCAGGAGGCTGACATGGACGTGGAAGCCGGAGCCGGCGGTCTCCGGGAACGGCTTGGCCATGAACGTCGCACGGTGACCTGATGCCAGGGCGGCCGCCTTGATCAGCCGCTTGAACATGATCCCTTCGTCGGCGACGTGAACCATGTCGGTGCCATGGCCCAGGTTCACCTCGAACTGGCCGGGCGCGTACTCGGAGACCACACCCTTGTAGGGAAGCTCCTGCAGATCGCACCATTGCTCGACCCGCTCGAAGAACGCGCCGAAATCATCGAGCGTCTCGTGCGTCCAGACCTCGCCTTCTCGCGCATGACGGCCGAAGCGCTCGAGATGCGGCAGGACAGCAAAGCCGTCACGGTTCGGGGTCTTGTCGACAAGGTAGAACTCGAACTCGAGGGCGGCGCAGGGGGTGAGCCCCAGGGCCTCGAACTGTCTGGCAACCTTGGCCAGCACGGTACGCGGGCTGTAGGGGAAAGGGCTGCCGTCATGGTCGGTTAGTTCGCCTACGACCTGGCAGGACGCGTTCCTCCAGGGCACCACGCGCAGGGTCTTAGGCTCCAGATAAAGCGGCCGGTCGGCGTCGCCTTCCTCCCAAACGAGACCGGAGCGGTCGACGTTCGAGCCGGTCGTATCCAGGCTGTAGAGCGAACTCGTGAAAATGGAGCTGCCCCCGAAACCGGAGATCAGGTCCGCCTTGGGGATCCGCTTGCCGCGGGGAACGCCGACCAGGTCGGGCAGGAGCAGGTCGGCATGTTCGACCAGAGGATGTTCATCGAAGAAAGTATGAATGAGCGGGTTCATGATATGAAACGGCCGACGTCGGTTTCCCGGCGCCGGCCTCTCTCCCAGCTAATGGGTAGGATCGGCGTCAGGCGTGTCTGGACCAGAAAGCCCGAACCCGCCCGAGCACGACCTTAGATGCTCTCGTGTACCCACTCCACCAGCTTAGACTTCGGCATGGCGCCGACGCGGGTGGCGGCCAACTCGCCATTCTTGAAGATCATCAGCGTCGGAATGCCACGGACACCGTACTTGGTGGGGGTCAGCGGATTCTCGTCGATGTTGACCTTCACGACCTGGATCTTCTCGCCCAGCTCGTTCTGCAGATCTTCCAGGTGTGGCGCGATCATGCGGCACGGCCCGCACCATTCTGCCCAGAAGTCGACCAGAACCGGCGTCTGTGCCTTCAGCACATCCGTGTCGAAGGCGACGTCGGTAGTCTTTTGCACGCCCATGATCGATGCCTCGCGATGGCGGCCCGACAGGGGCCGCATCTTGTTACCTCAAGTAGGTATCGCCTTGCCGCGACGTCAAGCTGGCAGCCGCTTCATGGCAGGTTCCCAGGGATGAGGGGCTGCGCTGGCACCGGGACATGCGCAGCCAGCAAGTCCGAGGGAATCCGTACCACCGAGAGCGTGTCGGTCCAGACCAGCGAAGCATGGATCGCGCGTGCGGGGAAACGCTGCTCCAAGAGTGCCTTGTAGGCGGCCAGCTGGCGGAGATAGGCGACCGGCGTCTGCTCAGGTTCGGCCGGTGGCAGCCGGGTGGTCTTGTAGTCGACGAGATGGATCGCGTCGGGAAACACGGCCAGCCGGTCGATCTGTCCGTTCACCGGCACGCCACCGATCGAGCCGACGATCGCCTGCTCGGCACGCGCCTGCGGCCCGAACAGCGGCTGGAGGTCCGGGTGATCCAGCACGGCGGCGACCTCCGCAGCAAGGCGCAACTGCAGCTCGGGCTCGAGGTCAGTCGCGAAGCGGCGCAGGTACCTGCTCGTGGCGGCCTGGCGTTCCGTCCGCGGCAGGTCCGGCAGGAATTGGAGCAGGCGGTGGGCGTGCAGCCCGTAGGCCCGGCCAACGCCGAGCGCTCCTTGGACCGGCGGATCGTCCCCGCCTGCGCGGGATGGTGCCAGGCTCCGGACCGTAGGCAGCTCTTCGCCGGCAGGCTTGCGAAACCAATCAGGTTCGTCGGCCGTGGACGGCCTCGTCGCTGGCGGATCCGGCTGGCGCTTCGCCGCGACCACTGATCCTCGCTGCCAGACCAGGACCTCGCCGCCTAACACATGGCCACCTGCGTCGACGATCCGCTGCACCTCGCCCATCAGGTCGAAGGCGGCACGTACGCGGGCATGCCAGCAAGGTTCGCGCTTGTCGCTCTGCTCGCCCCAGCCAGCTAGGTAGAGCCGGTCCCGCGCGCGGGTGAGCGCCACGTAGAACAGGCGCCGGTTCTCTGCTTCCTCGCGCTCGGCCTCCGCCTGGACCAGTCGCTCGACCAATGGCGGCCGGTTGCCCTTGCTGCCGCGCAGGAACACCAGGCCCGTCTCCGGGTCCTTGATCAGGTTGCTGTGCCGGGCACCCTGGTTGGGGCCGGCATCCGCGAGGATGACGACCGGGGCCTCCAGGCCCTTCGAGCCATGCACCGTCAGGACGCGCACCTCATCGCGCGCGCTCTCCGGGTCACGCTTCAGCTGCGCGTCCGAGGCAGCCAACCAGTGGAGGAAGCCGGACAGGGAAGCCGGATGGCCGCGCTCATAGGACAGGCACTCGCCGAGGAATGCCTCAAGCGGCTCGACGACCTCTCGGCCCATCCGCTCGACGAACCGGGCGCGCGCCCCGCTGGTGCCCAGCACATGGCAGAACAGCTCGTAAGGCGGCATGAAGTCGGCACGGCGGATCCATTCCCGCATCCGTTCATAGGCCTGGACGAACGGCTCGGTGCCGCCTTCCGCCATCTCGCGCAGCCGTTCCATGAGGCTGGTCCGGCCCCGGTCGTGCGCCAGGAGGAAGAGGTCGTCCTCGCCAAGCTCGATCAGCGGGCTCTTCAGGACGCAGGCGAGCGACAGGTCGTCCTCCGGCAGGACCAGCACGGCACCCAGCGCCAGCAGGTCACGCACCGCCAGATGCTCGACCAGCGTGAAACGGTCGGCACCGGCGACCGGCACGCCTCGACGCTTGAGCGCCCGGATGATCAGGTCCTGGATCCGTCCTCGCTTGCGAACCAGCACCAGGAAGTCCTGCGCACGCATCGAGTGACCATGCGAACCAGCGCCGTTGATTTCGTGCAGGATGAAGTCCGCGATGGCCGACGCCACCTTCTGCTGCCCGGTCTCGACGATGTCCGGCCGCGTCCCCGGCTGCCAGGGATCATAGCTGGTCTTGTCCTCGCCGGGCGCCAGCGGCCAGAGGCCAACCATGCCAGGCAGCCCGGTGCGGCTGGTCGCATGGCGCATCGTCATGCCGTCGGCCAGCACACCCGCCCGCGCGTCCGGTGCTGCAAAGACCTGGTCGACCACCTCCAGCACCGCCTCGCAGGAGCGGAACGAGGTGTCCAGCAGCACGGTCCGGATCGGCCGGCCGGCGCCAGCGGCCTTGGCCTCAAGCCTTGCCCGGACATCCTGCAGCGAGGTCAGGTCCGCCCCCTGGAACCCGTAGATCGACTGTTTCTCGTCGCCCACCACGAACAGGGTCCGGTGCCGGCCCCCGGCGGACTCGCCGGTGAAGAAGTCCTCGACCAGTCGCTCGATGATCGCCCACTGGGCAGGGCTGGTATCCTGCGCCTCGTCGACGAGTACATGGTCGATCCGCGCATCCAGCTTGTAGAGCACCCAGTCCCGCACCGACGCATCGCTCAGCAGGCGACCGGCCAGCGAGATCAGGTCGTCATAGTCGAGTTCGCCCTCGAACGCCTTCTGCGTCTCGGCATGAGCGATGGCGAAGAAGCCTGCGGCCAGCAGGGCACCGGTCACCTCCGCACATTCCGCCGCGACCAGGGCCTGGTGCACGCCGTGGACGCGCGCCTGCTCGGCCAGGCAGAATTCGGCCATCTCCGCGTCCGCCTTCTTCATGGCGGCTGTGAGCATGTCCTTGAACGGGCCGCCCTTGTCGTTGGTCCAGGCGCGCACGTAGTCCGGCCAGCCGGCCGCCCTTGCGCCCGCATCTGCGGCATCGAGCCAGGCCCTCATCCGCTCGGCGCGCGCCAGATAGTTCTTGCTGCCACCGCTCAGCAGGGTGTGGAGTCTGGCGAGGCGTTCGCGATCGACAGCGTGATCGGCGCAGAAGTCGGTCAGTAGCTCGGTCCTGCCGCGCAGGACACCCAGCGCCTCGCTGATCTTGCGCGCGAACGAGGAGAAGTCGCCGTCCGGACCCGCCGCATCGAGAAGGTGACGGCGCAGGCGGAGGATCTCCGAGATGGCATCGTCAATGGTCTGGTCGGCGAAGCGTTCGGCGAGCTTGCCGACCGCCAGGGCCATCGGCGACCCTTCCACCGTCGCCGCCTCGAACAACGCAGCTTTCGCTGCCGCCAGACGCTCGGCCGCGGTTCGCTCGTCGATGACGGAGAAGTGCGGCGAGACGCCGGCCTCCAGCGGAAAGCGGCGCAGCAGCGAGGAGGCCAGGCTGTGGATGGTGGAGATCGAGAGACCGGTCGGCAGGTCGAGCACGCGGTCGAACATGCGCCGGGCGCTGGCTGCCTCGTCCGCACTGGCTGGCCGGCCGAGAAGCCCTGCCAGGTCGGCCGCCAGGTCCGGCTCGCTCGCCGCCGACCAGCCGGCAAGCCGCGCCTCGATGCGCTCCACCATCTCGGCGGCCGCAGCCTTGGTGAAGGTCAGGCCCAAGATCGCCTCGGGCGCATTGCCGGCGAGCAGAAGCCGCAGGACCCGGTCGGCCAGAACCCGGGTCTTGCCGGTGCCGGCGTTCGCGGTCACCCAGACCGAGCAGGTCGGATCGGCAGCGGCACGCTGGGCCTCGGTCGGGGGCGGCAGGCGCCAGCTCAAAGGAGGCTCTCCGGCTCGGCCAGTCGCTCCGCCTCCGCCGTCCACTCCGCCACTCGCGAGAGATGGTCATAGCCGTCCTGGCGGCGGGCAACCTCGGTCTTGGCGACGGCCGCATAGGCGTGGCGCGGATCGTCATACCAGGCGAGGAGGCGGACGATGCCTTCTTCCAGCCGGTCCAGGTGCTCGCTCAGAGCCTCGTTCAGCGTGGTGTGGAAGCTGCCGCGTCCGGACAGGCACCAGAGCGCCAGCTCGGCCACCTCGCTATTCGCAAGGCTGCCGAACCGGCCATTGCGAGCGATCAGGCCCTCGATCAGGATCTGCGGGCGCCGCAGCTCGGCCACGTCCTTCTCGCTCGGAATGTTGCCGGTCTTGTAGTCGACGATCACGACCTGCCCGTCCGGACGGCGCTCCAGCCGGTCCGCCTTGGCCTTCAGCGCGATCCTGCGGCCTTCCAGCACGATCTCCCAGACACCCGACCGCTCGGCCAGCACATGGATCCCGTCGCACCGGCGGGCCAGCTCCGCCTGCACGACCTGCTCGGCCGCTCTCAGGAATCGCGGCCACCAGAGCGCGGTGACCTGCGGGTAGTGGGCCAGGCGCGCAAACGCCGCGCGGCCATGGTCGGTGAGCGCGTGGAGCGGGCTCGTCGGCAGGAGGTCAGGATGGGCACGGACGAACGCCTCCATGGCATCGTGGACTGCCGTCCCGCGTTCGGCGGCGCCAGCCTGCGCATCGACAGGCTCAAGCTCGCGCAGGTTCAGGATCTTGCGGGCATAGAACAGGTAGGGATCGTCCAGCAGGGTCTCGACCTCGGTCGCCCAGATCTCCGTGGGACGGGCAGAACGCCGCGGCTGCGGGCGCGGTCGCTCGATCCGCCGCCGGGCCGGGTGACCGGCATCGAGCCGCTCGATCAAGGCGGCGCGGCCGTCACCGGCAAGGACGTCCCGCAACAGTCCCGCACCATGTAGTGCCGCCTCCAGCCGTACCAGGAAGCGGGACGGGGTAGTCGGGCCACCTTCGGGGTCGCGGCGGGAGCGCATCAGGACCAGCTCGTCCGCGGCGAACTGGCCTAGCAGGTCGTGGCCGGCTGCACCGATCTTGGCGTCGATTGGCGGCAGGCCAAGCGTCTGCCGCATCGATCGGTTCAGCCAGGGGCCGGTGTCGCTGTCTTCCGGCCACGCACCTTCGTCCAGCCCCGCCACGACGATCCGGTCGGCGTGCAGCAGCCGGGCTTCAAAGCGGCCACGGATGGCGATCCTCGGGTGTCGGGGCCGCTTGGGCCGGACCGGGATGTCGGCCATCAGGACAGCCAGGAGCGCCGGCCATGCCGAGGGAGGAATGGGTCCCTCATCCACCAGAGCCTGCCGAAGACGCGGCAGGAAGCTGGCCATTTCGGCACCTGCCTCCCGGGCGAAGAAGTCGGCATCGATGCCTTCCTCGTCGGTGGAGAGCCAGCGCACGAGGTCCAGGTGATGCTGCAGGATATCCGACGGCCGGACCGCGTCTTTCCCATGCAGCAGTGCTACCAGCGGAGCGGCTGCGGCCGCGAATGCCCGAAACCAGGTAGCCAGTTCCTCAGGCGCCACCGGCGCCGCCCAGCGCGGCTTTTCCGCCGCGCGCAGCATAGAGAGAATGCCGTCCAGGCCCCCGGCCGGCCGCGGCCCGCGCAGCACGCCACGCTCCAGGGCCCGGACCATCCGCCGGAACGTGCCCTGGTCCTGATGGCCGCGCACCAGCGGATGCTTCAACAGGGCCAGCAGCCCGGCGGGCGGGAACCCGTCGACAGCTGCATGGGCGACGAGCAGGAGCAGGCTCCCGGGGGGTGTCTGGTCCAGCGGCGTGCCTGCACTGTCGTCGACCGTGATGCCGTAGCGGGACAGTTCGATCGCGACCCTGCGGGCGAAGTTGCGATCGGTGGTGACCAGTGCTGCCGTTCGGTCCGGCACTTCCATCGTCTCGCGCAGGTGCAAGGCCGCGGACACGGCCGCGCTTGCCGGCTCGCGCCACACCTCGACGCTCAGGCCCTGCACGGCGGCGGCGGGGATCTCCTCGCTGCCGGCAGGCAGAACTTCTCCGATCCGCCGGGCAAGACGCTCCCGCGGGGACGGCCGTCCGGCGCCATGCCACAGCCGTACATCCTCCGGGGCCGCATCGATGCGCTGCAGCAGCACGTTCAGCGGCGAGAGCGGATGGGTCGACGACCAGGTACCGGACGCATCGGCATCGAAGCCCTGCAGGACGAGATGCCCATTCGGCAGCGACTTCACGACCTTCATGAGCCTGGCGACGGCAGGGATCGAGCCGGTCACCCCGGCGATCACCACCGGATGCGACGGGGGCTGCATGATCCAGGTCTCTGCACGCGCATCGAGTAGCATGCGCCGGCGCTGGGCCGGGTCCACCCGATCCTCGTCCGCCAGGACCGCGGGCCAGGTCGTATCGACGATCTTGAGGAAGGCCAGGGTGCGCTGCCAATGCTCGGCCAGCTCGGCCGGGACCAACTGGTCGAGGCGGCTGGTCCCGACCTCCTCGGTCTGCATCTCGTCGAGGAAGCGCGCGAGATCCCCGGCAAGCCGCATCGAGCGGTCGACATTCGGGGCACCGCCCGACGCGGTTTCAACGGCCCGCACCAGGCGCGCCAGCAGGAGGCGTCGCCGGATCGGGTCGATCGCGGGCGGGACGTCGAGGGCGCTGACCGGGTCGAGGAGCAGCGCGTCCTCCTCGACCTCGCCGATCGGCTGGATCCGGGGGCAGAGCCTGGTCGAACCGTCGGCCGGGCGCATGGCTTCGCGCAGCGCCAGCACGGCACGGCGCGACGGCAGGAGGATCAGCGTCTCCTCCAGCTGCTCGCCGAACATCTCGTCGAGGCCGCGGACAAGGGCAGGGAGGAACGGAACGGTGAACGGGATCGACCAGAGGCTCATGCGAGCGTCAGCTACCGAATCCGTGCTCCGCATGCCAGTGCCGGATCGCCTCCAGCGACGGATGACCGAGGGCCTGTGCCAGCTGTTGCTGCACCCGTGGCAGCAGCGGCAGGTAGCCAGGCTTGCCGTCCCGCTTGGCCAGCCGGCGGAACAGACCCAGGATCTTCGTGGTGCGCTGGGCCGACATCACGGCGCAGGCTGCCGAAAAGGCGAGCGGGTCGAGGTCCTGCCGCGCCCGAAGGTACCGATCGCTGGCGCAGGCGATCGTCGCCTCCTCGACGTCGCGCCGCGCGTCCACCAGCAACGATACCAGGTCATAGGCCGCTGGCCCGATCCGGGCACCCTGGAAGTCGATCACGGCGAAGCGGTCGCCGGCCTTGATCAGGTTCAGCGCATGGAAGTCCCGGTGGACCACGACGTCGACACCCGTCTGCGCGACCGGCAGCACATGCCGCCACCGGTCCACCAGATCCTGGCGGACCGGCAACGGCAGCGATTGGGCCGCCCAATCGACGAAGATTCCGATCTCGAAGAGGAAAAAAGTGTCGTCGTAGGGTGGCAGGAAGTCCGGAAGAGGTGCTGCCTGCAGGCGGACCAGTTCGTCGACTGCCTTGCCATAGTGCTGTGACTCGCAGAGCGGTTCCCGGCTGCACAGGCTGGCCAGGAGGTCGTCGCCGAGATCCTGGACCAACAGAAAGCCTTCGGCCTCGTCGACGGCGAGGATGGTCGGTGCCAGCAAGCCGTTCGCCGACAGCCAGCGTGCCATCCGCACGAACAACGGCGTATCCTCGGGCGGTGGCGCATCGACCAGCAGGGCAGGGGCAGGCCCGCCATGAAGACGCTCATAGCGCCTGCCCGACGCATCGCCGCTCAACGGATGTCGCTTGGCATCGGCCCAAGGCGTGGAGCGAAGGAACCGCAACAACAGCTCGGCACGAGTCACGGACATAGGGCCTCCAGCCGAGCTGTCCAGGATGCCGGTGCCGCCACTTGCAGGATCCGCGCGTCGGGCGCCGCGCCTTCGGCCAGCGACAGCATGAGTGGCTCGGCCGGCAGAAGATCATCTGCCCGCTCGGGCCATTCCACCAGGAGGGCTCCCTGCCGCGTGACCTCGTCCAGGCCCAGGGCGAGAACCTCGCCCGCGCTGGCCAGCCGGTACAGATCTGCATGGCCCAGCAGAAGGCCCGGCAGTTCGTAGAGCTGGAGGAGCGTGAAGGTCGGCGAGGGGACGTCCAGATCGAGACCAGCCCGCGCCCGGATGGTGGCCCGGGCGAACTCGGATTTGCCGGCCCCGAGATCGCCCGAGAGGCCAACCACATCGCCGACCTGCAGGACCCTAGCCAGCCTCGCCGCGAACGCATGGGTCGCGGCGAGGCTCGGCAGGTCGAGGGTGAGCGTCCGGCTCAGTACCGGTAATGCTCCGGCTTGAACGGCCCGGCTTCCGTCACGCCGATATAGGCCGCTTGCTCGGTGGACAGCTTGGTCAGCTTCACGCCCAGCTTGTCGAGATGCAGCATCGCCACCTTCTCGTCCAGGTGCTTGGGCAGGGTGTAGACCTTCCTCTCGTACTTCTCGGCATTCTGCCAGAGTTCGATCTGGGCCAGGACCTGGTTGGTGAAGGAGGCGGACATGACGAAGGCCGGATGGCCCTTGGCGCAGCCCAGGTTGACGAGGCGGCCCTTGGCCAGGATGACGATCCGCTTGCCGTCGGGGAACTCGACCTCGTCGACCTGCGGCTTGACCTCCTCCCACTTGTAGTTCTGCAGCGCCGCGATCTGGATCTCGCTGTCGAAGTGGCCGATGTTGCAGACCACCGCTGAATCCTTCATCGCCCGCATGTGGTCGAGCGTGATGATGTCGATGTTGCCGGTCGCAGTGACGAAGATGTCCCCGATCGGTGCCGCCTCGTCCATCGTCAGGACCTGGTAGCCCTGCATCGCAGCCTGCAGCGCGCAGATCGGGTCGATCTCGGTGACAATGACGCGGGCGCCCTGCGAGCGCAGGCTTTCCGCCGAGCCCTTGCCGACATCGCCAAAGCCGGCGACCACGGCGACCTTGCCTGCCATCATCAGGCCGGTGGCGCGCTTGATGCCGTCGACCAGCGACTCGCGGCACCCGTAGAGGTTGTCGAACTTCGACTTGGTGACGCTGTCGTTCACGTTGATGGCTGGAACCATCAGCGTGCCGGCCTTGGCCATGTCGTAGAGGCGGTGCACCCCGGTCGTGGTCTCTTCGGAGATGCCACGCACGTTCTTCATCAGCTCAGGATAGTCCCGGTGCATCACGATGGTGAGGTCGCCACCGTCGTCCAGGATCATGTTGGGAGTCCAACCGTCCGGGCCCTTCACGGTCTGATGCAGGCACCAGTCATACTCTTCCTCGGTCTCGCCCTTCCAGGCGAACACCGGGATGCCCTGCGCCGCGATCGCGGCCGCGGCCTGATCTTGCGTCGAGAAGATATTGCAGGACGACCAGCGGATCGAAGCACCCAGATGCTTCAGCGTGCGGATCAGCACGGCCGTCTCGATGGTCATATGCAGGGAGCCGGCGATTCTCGCCCCCTCCAGCGGCTGGCTGTCGCCATACTCCGCACGGAGCGCCATCAGGCCGGGCATCTCCTTCTCGGCCAACAGGATCTCGCGCAGACCCCAGTCGGCGAGGCCGATGTCGGCGACCTTGTAGTCGGTGAACTGAGCCATGGTGTTCTTCGGTACGTCCGGTCTGGTAGCGGCGCCGGCCATCGACGATCCAATCGTCGGCATGATTCTGAGTGGGCCGGCAAGCGCGGCGATATAAAGCATATTGCATATCATTCGGCAAGTCGAGGCAGTTGAGTGATGCTCCCCGAGCGGCACAGCGCAAAGAATGTACATGCCCCTCTTGAATGGCACCGGCGGCGCCACTATCCAAGGAGAGCGGACCGGGCCCCTCTGGCGACACTGCTGTATAGCTTCGCTGTCGTGATGTCGGACCGCATCGGGTTAGCTCGATGCCGGGTCCAGATGTTTGCCGACCATAGGTCTCGAGCTGCCCTCGATGAGTCGAGAGGGAGCTTCAATGGACCAGTTCGTCACCTACCTCTTCCTTGGCCAGCCCATCTGGATGTGGCTGACCTTCATCTCGCTGGTCGTGGCCTTGCTGGCCTTCGACCTCGGCGTCCTGCATCGCGGCACCCGCGAGATCGGTGTGCGCGAAAGCCTGCTGCTGTCCTCGTTCTACATTGTGCTGGGCTTGGCCTTCGGCGGCTTTGTCTGGCTGCAGATGGGCAGCCAGGCCGGCGTCGAGTACCTGACGGGCTTCGTGATCGAGAAGAGTCTGGCGATGGACAACGTGTTCGTCATCGCCATGATCTTCGGCTACTTCGCCATCCCGCGAGCCTACCAGCATCGAGTCCTGTTCTGGGGCATTCTCGGCGTGATCGTTCTGCGCGCGCTGATGATCGGGGTGGGCGCCACCCTGGTGGCTGAGTTCTCCTGGGTGCTCTATCTCTTCGCCGTCTTCCTGATCGCGACCGGCATCAAGATGCTTTGGATGGGCGACAAGGAGACCGATCTGGAGCAGAATCCAGTGCTGAAGTTCTTCAGGCGACGCTTCGCGATCACCGAGGAACTGCACGGCGAGCGGTTCTTCGTGCGCCAGCCGCGGACGCCCGGCGGCAAGCCAGTCCTGTTCATGACGCCGCTGTTCCTGGCCCTGGTCCTGATCGAGATCGCTGACGTGATCTTTGCGGTGGACTCGGTGCCGGCGATCTTCGCGATCACGACCGATCCCTATATCGTCTACACGTCCAATATCTTCGCCATCCTGGGTCTGCGTGCAGTCTACTTCGCGCTGGCGGCGGTGCTGCATCGCTTTTCCTACCTGAAGCAGGCCCTGGCGGTGCTGCTGGTGTTCATCGGCTCCAAGATCTTCGTGGCGGACCTGTTCGGCTGGAGCAAGTTCCCGGCCGAGTGGTCGCTCGGGATCACCTTTGCCATCCTCGCGGCGGGTGTCGGGTATTCCTTATGGCGGACGCGCCCGTCACCGGATAGCGCCCTGGCCAGCCGCGGCAGCGCCTGATAGTCGCCACCATGGTCGAGCGGAGCCCGGCCCGGCTCCCTCGGCCCATCGTTGCCGGGTACATCGAGATCGACATGGACCAACTCATCCAGGGTTACCGCAAGTTCCGCCAGAACGTCTGGCCCGACGAACGCGCGCGCTATCAGGCGCTCGCCAAGATGGGACAGAGTCCCGACGCACTCGTGATATCCTGCTCCGATTCCCGCGTGGACCCGCAGAGCGTGTTCGGTGCGGTGCCGGGGCAGCTCTTCGTGGTGCGCAACGTGGCCGGCCTGGTACCACCCTACAGCCCCGATGGAAGACCCCGCGGCACGAGCGCGGCCCTGGAGTTCGGTGTCCGTGTTCTCAAGGTCCCCAAGGTGGTCGTTCTGGGTCACGCCCAGTGCGGTGGCGTGCGTGCGATGGTGGAAGGCGCACCGGCCGAGGCCCGCGATTTCGTCGAGCCGTGGATGAAGATCGCGCAGCCGGTCCTGGACCGTGGCAGGATGCAGCCGGGCTGTACGGACCCGCTCACGTACTATGAGATGGAGGTGCTGCGCCTGTCGCTCGCGCACCTGCGTACCTTTCCCTGGATCGAGGATGCCGTGCAGGCAGGACGCCTGGAACTGTGCGGCTTCCGGTTCGACATCCATACCGGGATTCTGGAGCAGATGAAGGACGACCGGCTTGTTCCCGTGGAGTAGCCAATCATCCACCTGCACATGATCCGCGACGGCCGATCATGTGCAGGTCGCGAGCCTGAAGCGGACAGGCTCAGGGCCTGCGGTCGAATTCGGCGAGGGCAGGGCGCCGCGACTTAAGGCTTCAAGTAGGGCGGATGCTTCCGGCAGCTGATCCTCCCCCGCTTCGGTGGACACTTCTGATACGCTCCAAGGGAGCGAGGAAGGTGATCTGATGGCGAAGACGAGGCGGGCGTTCACGCCCGGGTTCAAGCGGGGGCGGCAGGGCTGT
>NZ_DATAGQ010000039.1:0-11902 GCF_036263595.1 Geminicoccus sp.
AATGCGTCGGGCAGCCTCTGCGACGTGTCCGTGGACGACCAGGTAGAGCGGCTCTTCCAGGACGTGGAGTCCAGCCTGGGCGGCCTGGATGCGCTGGTGAACAATGCGGGGATCGCCGGGCCTACCGGCGGCATCGAGGCGATCGATCCGGCGCAATGGCGGCGCTGCCTGGACGTCGACATCACCGGCATGTTCCTGGTAACGCGCAAGGCGGTGCCGCTGCTCAAGCGCAACCCGGAAGGCTGCGTCATCAACATGAGCTCGGCAGCCGGCCGGTTGGGCTACGCGTTCAGGACGCCCTATGCCGCCGCCAAATGGGGCGTGATCGGCTTTACCCAGTCCCTGGCCAAGGAGCTTGGTCCCGCCGGCATCCGGGTGAACGCGATCCTGCCCGGTATCGTCGAAGGCCCCAGGATGGAGGGGGTGATCCGGGCACGGGCCGACGAGACGGGCGTTGCCTACGACGAGATGGAGCGGCAGTACCTGCAGCGCACGTCGCTGCGCCGGATGGTGAGCGCCGACGACGTGGCCGGCATGGCCCTGTTCCTGTGCTCGTCGCTCGGCCGCAACATTTCCGGGCAGTCGCTGGGCGTCTGCGCCAATGTCGAAAGCTTGTGAGGAAGCGATGAGCCAGAAGGTAGCGATCGTCGGCAGCGGCCTGGTCGGGCGGGGCTGGGCCATCGCGTTTGCGCGCGGCGGCTGGGACGTCGTGCTGTGGGATCCCATCGAGGGTGCGGCCGCCAAGAGCCTGGAGCTCGCCGGCACGATCGCCACCGATCTCGCCGAGGCCGGCCTGCTGCTGGGCCAGGAGCCTTCCACGGTGCTGGCGAGGATCGGCGTGGCGAACGAGCTTGCCGCCGCGCTGGATGGAGCCGCCTGGATGCAGGAAAGCGCGCCTGAGAAGCTGGACGTGAAGCGCCAGCTCTGGGCGGATCTGGACCGCACCGCTGCTCCCTCGACCATCCTCGCCAGCTCGACCTCGGCCCTGGTCCCGTCCTCGTTCACCGAGGGGCTGCCGCATGGCCAGCGATGCCTTGTCGCTCACCCCCTCAACCCACCGCATCTGATCCCCTGCGTGGAGCTGGTGCCGGCACCCTGGACCTCTGCAGAGACGATGAAGCGCGCCGAGGAGGTGATGAACGCCATCGGCCAGAAGCCGGTGGTGATGGGCCGGGAGATCGACGGTTTCGTGGTCAACCGCCTCCAGGGCGCGCTCATGGAAGAATGTTTCCGCCTGGTCGCCGACGGCTTTGCCGGGCCAGAGGATTGCGACGCCGCGGTCAAGCACGGGCTGGCGCTGCGCTGGTCGTTCATGGGTCCGTTCGAGACGATCGACCTGAACGCGCCGGGCGGCATCGCCGACTACATCGCGCGCTTCCAGCACATGTACCGTGAGATGCACCCGGCCCAGCAGCGCCGGGTCGACTGGGAAGGCGATGTCCTGCCCAAGATCCTGGAAGACCGGCGTGCCCGCCTGCCGCTGGACAAGCTGCAGGAGCGCTCGCGCTGGCGTGACCGGCGCCTGATGGCGCTGCTCCGGCAAAAGCAGGCGTCATCCAAAGAGATCGGAGACTGATTCCGTGGCCGCTCCCCGCAAGGTCATCATTTCCTGCGCGCTTACCGGTGCGATCCACACGCCGTCCATGTCGCCGCATCTGCCGGTAACGCCGGAGGATTTGGCCAGCCAGGCGATCGACGCGGCCAAGGCCGGGGCGGCCATCGTCCATCTCCACGCGCGCAATCCCGAGACCGGGCGCCCCGACCAATCGGCCGAAGCGTTCGGCAAGTTCCTGCCGACCATCGCGAGTGCCTGCGACGTCGTGATCAACATCACGACCGGTGGTGCCCCGAACATGACCGTGCAGGAGCGCGTGGTCCCGGCGCGCACCTTCAAGCCGGAGCTGGCCAGTCTCAACATGGGCTCGATGAACTTCGGCCTGTTCCCCATGCTCAAGCGCTACAAGGAGTTCAGCCACGACTGGGAGCGCCAGCACCTGGAGAACAGCCGCGGCCTGATCTTCCGCAACACGTTCGACGACATCGCCTACATCCTGGGCGAGCTGGGCGATGCGGGCACGCGCTTCGAGTTCGAGTGCTACGACACTGCGCACCTCTACAACCTCGCCCATTTCGCCGACGCCGGCCTGGTGAAGACCCCGCTGTTCATCCAGACCGTGTTCGGAATCCTGGGCGGCATCGGGACCCATCCGGACGACGTCGCGCACATGAAGCGCACGGCCGACCGGCTGTTCGGCGACAGCTATGTCTGGTCGGTGCTGGGTGCCGGGCGCAACCAGATGAACATCGCCGCGATCTCCGCAGCGCAGGGCGGCAACATCCGCGTCGGCCTGGAGGACAATCTCTGGGACGGGCCCGGCAGGCTCGCCGAGAGCAATGCCCAGCAGGTCCGCCGCGCCCGCCAGATCGTGGAAGGGTTGGGCCTGGAGGTTGCCACGCCGGACGAGGCGCGCCAGATCCTGGGCCTCAAGGGCAAGGCTGCCACCTCGATCGGCTGAGCCCTTCCTCCTTCCTCTGATCGGACCTGGGCACATGCAGTCCATCGCCATCTCCATGCTCACGATCTGCGGCATCGAGGAGCTGCCGTCGCACAACAAGCGGCAGGTCACGCACGTGCTGTCGATCCTCGATCCCGGCTGGCCGGACATCGAGGCCTTCACCGACTTCGACACGCACGAGCGCACCACGCTGCACTTCGACGACATCATCGAGGAGATCCCCGGCAAGATCGCGCCGCAGCGCGAGGACGTGGAGGCGATCTTGGCCTTCGGGATGGACCTCGCCGCCTCGCAGACCGAGCGCACGGAAGGCCACCTGCTCGTCCACTGCCACATGGGCGTTTCCCGCTCGACCGCCGCCATGCTCACCCTGATGGCGCAGGCCAGCCCAAGCGACGATGCCGACGAGCTGTTCGAGCGCCTGCGCGAGGTGCGGCCACAGGCCTGGCCGAACTCGCGCATGGTGGGGTTCGCCGACGAGCTGCTGGGCCGCAACGGCGCGCTCACGCAGGCCCTGGCCCGCCACTACGGCCGCCAGCTCCAGGTGCAGCCGAAGTTCACGGAGTGGATGACCAAGCTCGGCCGCACGCGCGAGTTGGAGATGGCAACGCGCTGAGGCTGCCCCGCCGGCAGCTTCATCCGTCGATCTCGTCGTGCTAGTCTTCCCACGATTTTCGAAAGGGAGGCGAGCATGCACGCCGAAGACACGGATACCTTTCACCTGTTCGGTAACCTCGTGCGGTTCCTCACGCGGAGCAGCGACAATGGCGGCGCCTATTGCCTGGTCGAGGTGCTGTCGGCACCTGGTGCCGGCGCCCCGCCCAACCGCCATCCGGAGGACGACGAGGCCTTCTACGTGTTGGAAGGCGCGTTCGAGTTCACCGTGGGCGCGCAGGTCATGACCATGGGGCCGGGCGGCCATGTCCGGATCCCGAAGGGTGAGGTGCACGCCTTCAAGAACGTGGGCGGCGCTCCTGGCCGGCTCCTGGTGATCAATGCGCCTGGCAGGGTCCATGACGGGTTCTTCAGCCAGGTGGGCGAGCCGATGCCGCCAGGCACGCGCGACCTGCCGCCGATGAAGGGCCCGCCGGACATCCCCCGCATCGTCGAGATCGCCCGGAAGAACGGCATGGAGTTCATCCTGCCGGACGGTCACTGACCACCGGCCCACCGAGGAAGCCCGCTTGCTGCCCCTGCTCCGTGTCGGCGACCGCCATGTCTTCACCTACACCCTGCCCGAAACCAAGACCGTCCCGCACCTCTACCCGGAAAGCCCGGACTGGCAGGCCATGCCGCAGGTCTTCGCGACCGGCTACATGGTCGGCCTCATCGAATGGGCCTGCCTGGACCACCTGAAGGCCTGCTTCGAGCCGGGCGAAGGCTCGCTCGGCGTCTTCATCGAGACGAGCCACGAGGCGGCCACGCCACCGGGCCTGATCGTCACCGTCACGATCGAGGTCGACAGGCTGGAGGGGCGGCGGGTCGGTTGGAAGGTCCAGGCGCATGACGGCGTCGACCTGATCGCGCGCGGCCGCCATGAGCGGATGGTGGTGCGCTGGGACCGGTTCGCCGAGAAGCTGCGTGCCAAGTCCCCTTCCTGATCGCTGTCGCCGCCTCGCCCCGCTCGTCCTGCGCCTCCTGCCGTTCGCAGCCGCCGCCGTTACGCTGATGCTGGTCATGGGACGCCATGAGCGCGTGGCGGGCCGGCAGGCCGATCTCCTGGGCCTGCTCGATGAAGGCGGGCTGGTGGTTGTGCAGGCAGGCACCTGTCAGATCGGCAGCCGGATTCCTGTCGCGAGAACCGTAGCCTCAGACCACTGCCTAGGCGCCTGGGAGCACCTGCCCTTTATTGCCGACATCGCCCGCGATCGATCACAGGCGGCCGCGCGGACCCGGGCCCTGCGCGCCCTGGTCGCCTCCTGGCGTGGTCCCGGCAACCTGCTGGTCCTGACCCATCCGGCCAACATCGCGGCACTCGCCGAGCTGGTTGTGCCCGACGGCGACGCGGTCGTCATGCGCCCTCAGCCGAGCGGCGGTGAGGTCCTGGGTCAACTGAAGGCCGCGTCGTCGAGCTGATCGCCCGGCACGACTTGCCGTCATGATGATCGCGCACCATCATCTCCGGCCTCGGAAGGTGAAGCATCATGACCAACGATCATCACATCATCACCGCAAGCATTCCCATGGTCACGCGAGCCGCCGCCTTCCGGACCCGGCTGCCCATAGCCGCCTGCAGCACCCAACCATCGGCCGCTACCGGGCGACGGCCACGACCGTCGCGCACCCGGCTCATTCCGCACCGATCACACCGTCTGCAGGCTCGACGTCATGTATACTGGACAGCATCTCATTGCATGGGGACTTGCTCCTAGCGCCCACTTCAAGACGCTCCTGGCGCAGGCCAACGCCCTTGCCGCGGAAGGCCGCGATGAAGCAGAGATCAAGGAACGTGTGCTTGCCAGTGTCCCGCCGGCACCGGCCGTGCTGAAACGGCGCGCCAGGGGCGATTATGCCGTCGCCCTGGAGGCGGAAACGCCGGACGAGCGGGCCAATCTGGCGGCCGTGCGCCTGCACATGGACGAGCTGATGCGCACGCCCACCATCGAGCATGGCGTGGTGATGCCGGATGCCTGTCCGGCCGGCAGCGCGCTCGGCACCATCCCGGTCGGCGGCGCCGTGGCGAGCCGCGCGATTCATCCCGCGTTCCACTCGGCCGACATCTGCTGCTCCATGCATGTCTCGCTGTTCGCGCCCGGCATCGAGACCTCCAGCTTCATGGATGCCGTGCAGGCCAGCACGCGCTTCGGCCCCGGTTCGCGCCGTGCGGAGCATTGGGTAGCGGATGAGATCACCGACGAGCTCGCGTCCACGCGCAACCCTTTCCTCAAGGACCTGGAGCACCGCGCCAAGGCCCAGCTCGCCGACCAGGGCGACGGCAACCACTTCACCTATCTGGGCCATTTGAAGGTGACGCCGCGGCTCAAGCGCAAGCTCATCAAGACAGGGCGGCAGGAACTGGCCGCGGCGATGACCGACCATGACGAGGTCCTGGCCCTGGTGAGCCATCACGGCAGCCGCGATATGGGCGCCCAGGTCTACAAGCGCGGCCTGGACGCGGCCGTCGCCCACACCCGCAAGGTCAGCCCCGACACCCCGCCGCACCAGGCCTGGCTGGACCCGGACAGCAAGGAGGGCGAGGCCTACTGGGAGGCGCTGGGCTACGTGGCACGCTGGACCAAGCGCAACCACGAGATGGTCCACGAGCGCACGGCCGCGCGCCTGGGCATCCAGCCGCTAGCCGCGTTCGGCAACGAGCACAATTTCGTCTGGAAGCGGACCGATGGCCTGTTCCACCACGGCAAGGGCGCCACGCCGGCCTGGCGCGACGAGGCGGATCATCCGCTCCTGGGCGTGATTCCGCTGAACATGGCCGAGCCTGTCCTCCTGGTGCTGGGCAAGGACAACAGGGCACTGGGCTCCTTCGCGCCGCACGGTGCCGGCCGCAACAAGAGCCGCACCAGGCTCCTGCGCGAGCTGGGCCTGAGCGGCCTCAAGCCCGAGGTCTTCCTGGCCCGCTCGCGTGAACTGCTGGCCGAGCAGACGAAGGGCCTCGACATCCGCTTCTTCTTCGACCGCCCCGACGTGTCGGAAACGCCACTGGCCTACAAGTCGGCCAAAGCGGTGCGCCGGCAGATCGAGCGCTTCGACCTGGCCGAGGTCATCGGCGAGATCCGTCCGCTCGGCTGCCTCATGGCAGGCGACTATGACAAGCCCTGGCTCGTGAAGAGGGCCAAGCGCACGGACGACCAGACAGACGCCGTGCAGGTCGACGTTCAGCCCCGGCGCTAGGGGCGGCAAGGCTGCGGAGCCCCCCGCGACGCTCCGCAGCCGCCTTCTACAGCCCCCAGACCAGCATGATCAGCGGCACGCCCACCACCACGACCAGGACCGACAACGGTGCTCCCAGCCGCGCATAATCGCCGAACCGGTAGCCGCCGGGACCCATCACCAGCGTGTTGCACTGGTGGCCGATCGGGGTGAGGAAGTCGCAGCCCGCGCCGATCGCGACCGCCATCAGAAAGGCATCCGGCCGGTAGCCCAGCTGGGTGGCGAAGCTGGCGGCGATCGGACCCATGACCAGCACGGTGGCGGCGTTGTTGAGAAAGGGCGTCACCGCCATGGCGGCCACCATGATGAGCACCAGCGCGCCGGGACCGGGCAGGATGCCGGCGGCGCTGGACAGCCAGCCGGCGATCAGCTCGGTTCCACCCGTCGTGTGGATCGCCTCGCTGACCGGGATCAGTGCTCCCAGCATGATCAGGATCGGCCAGTCGACCGCCTCGTAGGCCTCGCGTAGCGAGAGCGAGCGAACCAGCATCACCGTGACCGCGGCGATGAAGAAGGCGATCGCGACCGGCAGGATCCCAAGCGCGGTCAAGGTCATGGCGGACCCGAGAATGGCCAGCGGAATGAGGCCGCTGCGCACGTTGCCGAGCCTGATCTGCCGCTTGGCCAGCGGGAGGCAGCCGAACTCCTTCAGCCGCTCCGGCAGGCGCCCGAGGTCGCCCTTCAGGACCACGATGTCGCCGGTCCTCAGGGTGATGTCGCGGAGCCGCTCGGTGAAGCGCTGGCCGCTGCGGCTGACCGCCAGGAGGTTCACCTCGAAGCGGTCGTACATCGTCAGGCGGCCCGCCGATTGCCCGACCAGCAGCGAGGTCGGCCCGATGATCGCCTCGATGCTGTCGATCTCCTCGGTCGTGCTGTCGCCCGGTTGCCGGTCCTCTCCTTCCAGCTCCAGCCCCTCCTGCGCCACCGCCCGCTCGAGCGCTTCCGGCTCGCCCTGCAGAAGGAGGATGTCCTGCTCCTGCAGCACGACGTCGGGAAGGGGCCGCATCTGTCGGGTCTTCTGGCGGACCAGGCCGGTGACCTTGACCTCGCTGTTCAGCCGCCGGTTCAGCTCGCCGATGCTCTGGCCGGCTGCCAGGGAGTCCGCGATGATCCTGGCCTCGGTAATGTAGTCCTTGATGTCGATGGCCTCGTCCATCGTCGCGGCACCCTTGCGGAGCGGCAGGAGCCGATAGCCCAGCACCAGGAAGATGATCCCGATGACGGACAGGCCGAGGCCGACCGGGGTAAAGTCGAACATGCGGAAGGGCTCGCCGGTCATGTCCGCACGCAGTTGCGCCACGATGATGTTCGGCGAGGTGCCGATCAGCGTCATCAGCCCGCCCAGCAAGGAGCCGAACGCCATCGGCATGAGCAGGTAGGACGGCGAGATGTTCGAGCGCTTGGCCACCTGGAAGGCGACCGGGATCATGATGGCGAGCGCGCCGATGTTCTTCACGAAGGCGGACAGCAGCGTGACTGTGCCTACCAGCAAGGCCACCTGCAGCGGCACGGCCTTCACCCTGGTTGCCGCCCTTTGCACCAGCAGTTCCATCACACCGGAGCGTGCCACGGCTGCGCTGACGACCAGCGCACTGCCTACGATGATCACGATGTCGTCGCTAAAGCCGGTGAACGCCTCCTCATAGGGCACGATGCCGATCAGCATGGCGGCGATGAGCGCCAGCATCGCCACCACGTCGTAGCGCAGGCGCCCCCAGATGAAGAGCAGCATCATGCTGCCCACGAGCGCGAAGGCGAGCGCCTGATCCAATGTCATGAGCCATCCCAGCCGGAACCTGCGGCCCCCAACAACCGGCTGGCCGGGAAAGCGTTGCGCCGGATGTTGGCCGTGCGACGGAAAGTCTGAGCGACGGTCACGGCCGGGACAGGATGACCCTCCAGGTCGGGCCTGAACTGACCTTGTGGCTCTCCGCGAAGTTGCCGTAGTTGATGGCCAGCGCCATCTCGTCCACCGAGTTCACGTAGACCAGCGGGTCGCCTTCCGGCACATCGCCGAACGTGTCGACATAAGGCATCACGCTGTCGTGGACCTTCGTCTCGCCGTCGAAGATCTGCACCCGCACGGGCTCCTTCTTCGCGATCCCCAACTTCTCGAAGGTGGTGCGGCCGATATTGGTCCAGACATTGCCGTAGTTGATGTCGAGAATCGGGATGACGCCGAGTGCTGTCCCGTCCTTGATCTCCGCGTGCTGGTAGGGAATCCGGACGACATCCCCTTCCAGGACCGGTCCAAAGCCCTCGGCCGGCACCTGCCCCGAGGCGAGCCGGGCTGCCACGTAGGAGAAGATGTCCCGCCCGTGGAAGGTATGCGAGTTCTCCGAGCCGGGCAGGCGGTGCTTCTTGTAGTCGATGGCGTGCACTGCCTCGATCCCGATCTGCTCGGCGACCAGGGTGAGCGAGCCGTTGTCCGGGCCGACATAGAAGTGGCCGGATTTTAGCTTCGCGACCACGGCCCCCCGTTCGGTCCCCACCCCCGGATCGACCACCGACACGAACACCGTGCCTTGCGGCCAGTACGGCACGAGATGGGCCAGGTGGAATGCCGCCGTCCAGATGTCGAAGGGCGGGATCTCGTGGGTGTTGTCGAACAGCTCGAGCTTGCGGTCGACCTGCTTGGCGACGCCCTTCATCTCGGCGACGGCACTGTCGCGAAGGCCGAAATCGGTCTGGTAGACGATCATGCCGGACGGATCGGCCGCCTGTGCGCTGGCCAGGGACAACCAAAGCAGGGCAACCACGACGAACCGAGCCATCACGGGCGTCTTCCTTGCGGCGGATGAGCGGGATGGCGTCGATCTTCTGGCCTCGGCACCCATCCGGCAAGAACCTCGTCAGCGGGCCAGGAAGCGCGCCAGTTCGGCGGCGAGTTCGTCCGGCACCTCCTCGGCCATATGGTGGCCGCAGGGAAGGCCGCGTCCGCCAAGCCCGGTGGTCCAGGGCCGCCAAACGGCCAGCACGTCGACGTAGAGTTCCTCCAGGTCATCATGCAGCGACCAGAGTACCAGCGTCGGCGCCCGCACGCGCCGCCCGGCGACGCGATCCGCCTCGTCATGGCGCCGGTCGATCCCAAGCCCGGCACGATAGTCCTCCAGCATCCCGTGTACGGTCGCAGGATCGTGGATGGCAGCGCGGAAGTCAGCATAGGCTTCCGCCCCCATCTGCCCGGGCGAGCCGCCATACCACCGGTCCGGATCGGCCAGGATCGCGCGCTCCGGCTTCTCCGGCTGGGCAAAGAAGAACCAGTGCCACCACCTGGACGCAAACCGGGCATCGCAGCGCTCGAGCGCTTCCAGGATCGGCACGCCGTCCAGGACGGCCAGATGCGTGATGATTTCGGGATGATCCATCGCCGCCCTGAACGCCGTGTACGACCCACGATCATGCCCGACGATCGCGAACCGCTCGTGGCCCAGCCTGTGCATGAGGTCGACACAGTCCTGCGCCTTCGCGCGCTTGGACGATCCTGCATGATCCGGCTGGTCCGCCGGCTTGGACGACTGCCCGAAGCCGCGCAGGTCCGGGCACACCACCGTGAACGCCCTGGCCAGCTGTGGTGCCACGCGATGCCAGGTTGCGTGCGTGCGCGGATGGCCGTGCAGCAGGAGGACGGGCGGCCCCGACCCGCCATGGCGCACCCTGAGGGTGGCATTTGGCAGCTCGATCATCTCCAGGGCGAAACCGTCGAACATCGAGCCCGCCTCCCGCCTTTCCTCTCACGTCGGGGTTGAGGTAGATTGTCCGGTCGGCCGCACCTGCTCAGCCACCGGCATGTTTCAAGGCAAGAAATGCATGAACGAACCCGAGAACCGCACAACGTCGTTTTATATCAATGAGTTATCTGCAACATGAACCCGCGCTCGGCGGCACGTTCAGGGCCGGGTTGCGGTCGAAGAATCCGAACGGCACCAGCTCGAAGCCGATCCGCACGATGGGCTGGATGGGGAAGTCCTCGGGCCTGGGCAGGTGGTGGAGGTTGGCCGTGTACCAGACGACCAGGTCGGTTCCATCCAGCCCGCGATCCTGCGCCTGCCAGACCGGCAGCCCGTCCGGCCCCGGATGCTGGTTCGGGTACCAGCCCGCCGCATGCAGCTCCTCCGGATGGTAGGCGGTGACCCAGAGATGGGCATCCATGAACCCGGCCCGCCGCCGTATCGACGACGCAGGGTCGGCAAAAGGCAGCGCATTGGCGCCGGGCACGAGTTCATAGGCCGTCAGCTGCCCGAACCGGTTCACCCGCTCCGCGCTCTCGATCCGCCAGCGCCGCGCCCGTGCCAGATCGATGCAGCTGCGCGCCTCCGCCTCGCTGGTGAACGTGCGGCCGGCATGAATGATGGCGTTGCCGAACGGATTGCCGGGCCCGATCGGCAGTCCCCCGAAATCGACCTCCCTCACCCGGTTGGCGGTGCCGTCCACGTCCATGTCGAGGCGGAAATTGAAGACGTGCTGGTGCACATGCGCCTGGACGAATGGTGCCAGCTCCGTGCCGTAGGCCAGGTCCTGCGCCCCGCGGCTGCTGCTGGTGAACACGATCCCGGTGGCCTTCACCTCGCAGGCGATCGTCCCGTCCAGCTTGAAGTACCAGTAGACCCCATAGACGTAGTTCCCGACCGTCACCAGGAACGACACCACCAGCCGCCGTCCACGCCGGACATCGACGCCCGCGGCCATGTCGGTGTGCTTGAAGAGGATCCCGTCATCCTCCTCGTGCAGGCACACCGCCTGCTCGATGACGGTGGGGCTGCCCGTCCAGTCATGGACCGTGACGTCGAAATAGTGGATCTGGCCGATACAGTCGCAGCCGAGCTTGAGGCTGTCGGCGAGCTGGCCGATCCCGTACTCGCCCACGTCGAAGGCGTTGCGCCGGTAGTCCCCCTCGTTGGGCGCACCATAGGGCACCACCATCTCCGACACGGCCGCCCGCCACATCACCGGCCGCTTGTGCTCCCCCTCCATCCAGGCGACGTCGTAGAGGATCAGGCCGTCGCGCGGCGACCAGCCCACGTGGAACGACCAGTCCGCCCACCGCACATGGTAGCCATCCACCCGGAACGACGGCCCCTCCGGCTGCCGGATCTCGATCGGCTTCAGGTCGGTGCGGAGCGGTCCGGTCTGCCCCGGCCGGTAGTTGGACGGCTCCGTGCCCAGCGGCGGCGGTTCGGCCTGGTCCTTGATCGCCACGATCTCGCGCCGGTCCAGGTCGACCAGGACATGAAGCCCCGACACCGGCCTTCCGTACGGGTTGTCGGCCTCCGCCATCCTTGCCCAGCAATGGGTGAAGGCCAGCCGCCTGCCCTCCTCCTCGGCATGGCCGAAATGCCCGGCCGCCCAGGGCTCCACCAGGACCATGGCGGGATCGTCGATCCCGCGGCGGCGCAGGGCCTCCTGGAACACCGGCTGGTCCCGCACCCACGCACCGACCTCGATGAACTCGTCCATGGTGATCCGGGCATGGCGCCCCGGCAGGTCATCGAAGGAGA
>NZ_DATAGQ010000040.1:0-11456 GCF_036263595.1 Geminicoccus sp.
CTTGGCACCGCCGCCTCGAGCGCGGACAAGGACGTCTCCATCGTGGTCAGCGACGAAGGAGGTGCGGAGCTGGCCCGGCATGATTTGATGGTACGGGTCCGCAAGAATGCCGAAACGCTGAGCGGCGCTGAGCGGGATCGCTTTCTGAGTGCTTTCGTGAAAGCCGCTCAAAAGAATAATCAGTTTGATAAATACTGGAGGCTTCATACCATAGCTGCGAACTTGGCGCATCAGGACGCGTTTCTTCCGTGGCACCGCGTATTTTTACTTAATCTAGAGCGCGAGCTTCAGATCGAGGATCCGAGCGTCGCTCTTCCGTATTGGGAATTTGACAAAGCTGCTCCAAAGCTATTTTCGGAGGATTTTTTAGGTAGGGTGACTCTTACCCCGCCAAATTTTAATGTGGTGCAATTTTCCACTACTAATCCCTTAAGCAGCTGGTCTCTCAGCGACCCCTCGGTGACGCCACTTCGCCGAAATCGCAATGGAGATACCAGCACTAGCCCGGCGCTTAGCAAGAACTTCATGTCGAACGACGAACATGGAGTGATGAACGCCAACATATTTGGCCCATATCATGGTCAAGCACACGTTTATATCGGTGGCAATGTTGGCAACTTTTTTAGCTCTCCGTCTGATCCGCTATTCTTCCTGCTTCATGCAAACGTAGACCGGGCTTGGGCAGCGTGGGAGAGACTCCACGATCGTTTTGATCGAATGCAAAGCTTGGCCTACGTATTGCAGGGCCGCTTTTCGCCGGGTGCTTCTTCGCTTTTTGGCAATTTCGTAGACGATACCATGTGGCCCTGGGACGGGCTTAGCCGTCCGAGCGAGGCCGGGACCGCGACGACAGCGGTCACCTTGCCTGACAACCCGGGTCCGGGTGGCGGGCTGGAAGGTAAACCTCAGGTTGGTGACACTTTGGATTACCTCGATATGGCCGGCGTTGGCACGGCGCATGATTTTTGTTACGATGACATATCTTACGGCGTGGGAGCCGTCAGTCCGTTTTGGCCGTGAGTCCTTGGACCGATCCCTTGAGTCTCGGAGCGACACATGCATACCGACGATCACGGTTCGCCCAGTACCTCTCGGTGGCTGCTTGCAGCAGCCGCAGCGGCGATCCTTCTTTCGGGCGAAGCCGTTGCCCAGGTCAAAGAGCCTGAGCTGACGAGGCCGGACGCGAGCGTGCGGGAGCTTCTTGCCGCGAACGCAGCCGAGATCCAATCAGTCGTTGAACGCGCACTCGATACGCAGCAGCCTACAAAGAGCAGAGTTGATGCCGTGCGTCAGCTCTCAGGTGCTTATTTCGATTACCTGCTAGCAAACTCTCAGGCTCTGGTTCGCGACCCTGATCCGGAGGTGGCCCATACGACGGTGCTGAGCCTGGCAGGTCAAATCGCAATGTTGCCCGATGTTCAGGTTATGGAGCATCACAACCACACTGAGTACGACAATTACCAAAGCAATCTCGTCAAAACGTCACTAGATTCGCTTCGACAGGCACTGGAACACGATAATGCTGCTGTAGTTGATGAGGCCGCTGCTTTTCTGTCCAGCCGCGGTGATCTACAAGGCATGGCCCGGGTTCAGCGTCTGATCGAAGAAGGGAAGATATCCGCTGGAAAGGGCATCGGCTTTCTCAGTCTGGGCCCTCTCGAAAAGGCTTCTCCCCTGATCGAGAAGTATACTTCTGACCCGGATACTAGCGTTCAAGCTGCGGCAATTAGCCAGTTGTCTTATAATAGTAGGTATACATCTGTAGTACGTGACGTAGCACTCAGTGCCAATACTTCGAGCCAAGTGACCATTGCCGCTCTGCCGGGGCTCGCGAAAACTGACAGGGATTTTCTCAATTATGGCGTAGCGTTGGCGCAGAATGAAAAGGTTGATAAAGCCGTGCGGAGTCAGGCACTTGAGGCGGCAATTGGATTTACCATCCGGAACAATACGCCCGAGTCGACGGTACGTTCCCTGGAGCCGTTGTTGGGCGATGCCGCTGCCGAGCTTTCCTCGCCCGAGGCGCTGCAGGCCGTAGAGCAGCTGAGGTCTGTCTACCAGATTCAGTAGACAATTTCTGAGGGGAAGTCAGCTTATCAAGAAGCGGTATCGTACTCGTGGCCCAGTCTTCGCTGCAATCGACCGGGTTCAGGGTTTCTGAAGGTTTTCGTGCGCAAGGCCCCTCCGACAAATCGCTAGCGGGCGTGTCTAGGATGTTGCCGGCCGACCGAGCAGCGCCTTCGTCAGCGTCTGCAACAGCGCTCGCCTGAGAACCTCGACTGCCGATGGCACGCCTACTCTCTGGACCGCTCCGAATGCCCACGTTCCGGCACTCCTGAGATAGCCGAGTGCAGGTTGCGGCGGCACCTACCGCAGACAGGACCTGGGTACGACCAGGCATTGGCCTCAACGAGACGCGAACTGTGGAGCGGCCGAGGGCTGGGAATGTCTGCACTGATCTTCCCAAGAACGTTCAGAAGGGCACCTTTTTGGACGGATTGCGTGGCCTCGAGAAGTCGGCGTTCGCAATGCCCGTCGGCGGGCGAAAACGGATAGCCTTTTTGGCCGCCCCTCGAGGTCCGACCGCTGTGGCGAGCTTGATCGCGCAAGCCCCCCCGGCCGTGCCCGCCCTCTTCTCCCCGCCGGGACGCCAGCCGTTCAGAACTCGAATGTGGCGTTCACCGGCACGTGGGCGGGCGCAAGCTCGCCTGCGCGGGCGGCCGGCTCGGCTCCGATCGACCGCAGCCCGCCGGCGAACCCGACGCGGCTGTCGGCTTCCGCGCGGGAAGAACTCTTCCGAGGCGAGGATCTGGTCGAGCAGCTTCCCGCGCCCCCAGTGGACGCGTGAGAAGCGGCGCGCCTCGGGGATCGCGGGCGCGAGACTGAACAGCCGCGCCGCATCGCCCGCGTCCGGGTCGTCAAATCCCCGCGTGCCGAGTTCGATGCCCGGTGGACCGAGCAGGATCTGTGTCGTCGCTGCGTCCGGTACGCCGTTCAAGTTACCCAGGAGGAGGAGCGGCACCCGCCTGCTCCCCCTCGCGCAAACCGTTCGTCCGGAGCGTGTCCCTCCGGTGAGGCTTCCAATTACCCACATCCCCAGAGCGCTGCTTGCTCTGTTCGACGCTCGCGTGATGCTGTCCGAGCTGCCGAAGCACGGAGGCGTCACGAATGAGCGGTGGAGCGATGACCGGCGGATCCGGCTGGCAGGATGACGAGCTTGCCGCCGCAAGCATGCCTGACAAGCGTCTCGGGCGCCGTCTGCGCAGGTTGCTGGATCAGATGTCGGCCGCCCCAGGCAAGCCGGTCCCCGCGGCCTGCGGTGACTGAGCTGCGACCAAGGCCGCGTACCGCTTCTTCGACAACCCCACGATGCAGGTTTGGACTTGGGCCTGAGGGAACACTGCGGTGATCGCGTCCGGGAAGCCTTTGAGGCCATCGACGATGGCGATCAGGACGTCTTCGACACCGCGGTTCTTGAGCTCGGTCATGACCCGCAGCCAGAATTTGGCACCTTCCGTCTGCTCGATCCAAAGGCCGAGGATCTCCTTACGGCCATCGGGGCGGACCCCGAGGGCGACGTAGACCGCCTTGTTGCGGACGGTCCCTTCGTCGCGGATCTTGACCCGCAGCGCATCGAAGAAAACCAGCGGATAGACCGGCTCCAGCGGCCGGTTCTGCCATTCGGATATCTCGTCCAGCACGGCGTCGGTCACCGCGCTGATCAGGTCAGGCGACACCTCGATGCCGTAGAGGTCGGCCAGGTGCCCCTGGATCTCTCGGACCGTCATGCCCCGGGCGTACATCGACACCAGCTTGTCGTCGAAGCCCGGCAGCCGGCGGCGGTACTTGGCGATCAGCTGCGGATCGAAGGTCGACAGGCGATCGCGCGGCACCGAGATCGGCAGCTTGCCGCTGTCAGTGAGTAGGGTCTTCTGGCCATAGCCATTGCGGATGTTCCCGCGGCCCTCAGCTGCCTCGCCGTCCAGATGGTGGTCCATCTCGGCATTCAGCGCCCGCTCGGTGAGTGCCCGCTTCAGTTCGTCAACGAGCCCGTCCTTGCCCAGGGCGGACTGCGGGTCGCGACCAGCCAGGAGCTGGTCCAGGAGTTCGTCCGCGATGATCGGCGCTTTGCGTCGTGCCATGGCAGGGGTCCTTCGTTCCCATCTTCATGGCCCGCACACGGAATCCCTGACAGTCCCACTGCCGCACCCGCGGATTAAGGCCAACATAGCTGACGAGCTTTTGTGGTGAGGTGAAGCGGCGGATGTCACCGATGGCGGCAACCAGCCCGGCTGCCACTACAACGTTGATGCCGGTGATGGTGATCAGCCTTGCCACGGCAGGATCCGTGATGATGGCCTGAGCCACCTCACGGTCCAGCAGGACCAGATCCTCGCCCAGCCGGTCGAGCTCTAGGGACATGGCGCTCGATGGCAGCCTTCTCGTCGTCGGGAAGAGGCTGCCGAGCAAGCCATGTCCGGCCAACACGACTGAACAGATCGGCGTGCGGACAGCGGGGGATCAGGTGCGCGTGCAGGATCGCATGCACCTCGTTCTTGATCCGCGTCCGGTGCCGCACGACTTGGTCCCGCCTTGTAACCAGACGGCGAAGGCGCTCGGTGGCCGCATCCGGCGTCCAGACCTCCGGCAGGTAGCCGGCCGCATGCAGGCTCGCCAGCACACCGGCATCGATCTTGTCGGTCTTCACGTGCGCATGGGCGATTGCCTCCACCTGCGCCTCGCTGGCCTCCTGGCCAGCGTCCCTTCGGGAAGCGGATCCATCGGCTTCTGCCGATGGATGGATTGGCGATGATCACCCTGGCGACGAACGGCGACAGCACGCGCACGACCGCCATGGCGTTGCCGGTTGCCTCGACCACCACCTCGTCGGTCGGCTCAAGCGTCTTGCCAAAGCCTTCCAACGCAGTTCGGGTCATCTCCACCCGGCCGGCTTGATGCAGCCGGCCTTCCTCCCACACCGCGACCTGCGCAAAGGTGCGATGGATGTCCATGCCGATCACGCGTCTCACCACGTCCTCCTGTCGCTGGAAGAACGGGAGCGTGGGGCGACACGACACCTACGGATCCGCGCTCACGGCGCAACCGGGCAAGTCGCAAAAGGCGGCCAGCTACTAACACGAGCTCACAGCTCATCGTGTACATCGGCCTGCCCGCACTTCGTGCTCCCGGTGCCTTCTGTCCCGGATGGTCGCACCATACGCGAAGATCAGCAGATCCCGCCGGACGTCGGCACCGCCTCTCTCATACCCGGTACCAATGCCATTGAGGCCTTGAACGCCAAGCTGCGCCGCGCCGTCCGAACACGCGGCCATTTCCCAACCGACGACAGCGCGCTCAAGCTGCTCTTCCTCGTCTTGAACCTGGCCGAGAAGGAGTGGAGGATGCCACCTCGGGAGTGGGCGATGGCCAAGGCACAACTCGCCATCCTGTTCGAAGAACGCTTCCTGGCCACTTGAACCACCAATGTTCACCACGCGGCCCGCACACGGAATTTCGGACAGTCCCGCGCCCCTCCTTGATCGCCTGCTTCTCCGCCTTCGTGTTTCGCTGCTTGGGAGCTGCGACGATGCTCGCATCGACGAATTGGCCAGACATGGCGAGATAGCCGGCTTCCCGCAGCTGCCGGTCGAACAGGTCGAACAGCCGCCCGATCGCACCTGCCTTCGTCAGCTGTTCGCGAAACGTCCAGATCGTATTGGCATCCGGCACCGCATCGCCCAGCCCAAGGCCGAGAAAGCGGATCCAGGTGAGTCGATCGCGCAGATAAAACTCGGTCCGTTCGTCGCTCAGATTGTTCTGCGTCTGCAGGACCAGCACCTTGAACATCAACACATGGTCAAAGGGTGGTCGCCCGCCCTTCGAGCGATCTGCTCGCGGCACTGCCGCTTCCATTTCCTGCCGGAAGAGCTCGAAGTCCACCACCGCAGCCAGACGTTCCAGGTCATCGCCCTTCTTCGACAGGCCGGCCAGCCGCTCCTCGACGTCGAAGAAACCAGCCTGACCCGCCACATCCGTCTCCTACCTGGGCGGCTCCATCACACCACCGGCACCGGCCAAGCACGAGAGGTTTTTGGAGGTGTCCAGCTTCTTCAAACTGTCCGACTGCTTGCCCAGATCGATGGCCACGAGTTCGAGCGACATGCTTCCCTCCGTCAGTTGGCCACCTATCGTGGCCGGGAAGCGGGAGGCGTCCATTCCATAACATGAAGCGGCTGGTCTGGCTCGAGCAGCAGGTCGCCACTTGACCCACCCAGCAGGCCGAGGCGACAACGACACGACGAACCGGCCTGACTGACGGGACCTGAGCACCCCGTCATCAAGCCAACGCCGTCGCCCTGCGGCCCAGGTAGACCCTGGAGAGGCTTCTTCAAACTGTCCGACTGGCTCAAGAACCAACAGGCCCTAGTCGATACAGGACTCATAGGACCTATCTGCACAATGTAACTTTCATGCCGCATCAGGCTACAGGTGCATCGCAATATTCCTCTGACGTACTTGTCCAATCAAGCTTCGCCGAATACAGTCCTATAACCCACAACATCCACCAAATGCGGGTACCCTAGGGTCATTCGTAAACCCAATAGTTCGGAACAGCAGATGAAGGCAATCAGGCGATCATTAAGTAGCATGCTACTATTATTTCTTCTCTGCTCATGTGGCCCAATTTATCTTCATGATCCAGCAGCTCAGACTGCCGCAACAAGTGCACAAGAGAATTTTATGCAAATAACTACTCGTCGCAGCGCGTCCGGCTTTACCAAATCCTACATTACACAACGAACAGTAGATGCAGAAATAGACTTAGCTTTGTCCACAATAACACAACAAAGCCAAATTAGCGCACTTTCATCCAATAGTTGGCAATTGATCGGCGACTCACTCTGCAGGGAGCTCTACGCTACGGCGACGGAGCTTGGCCTGTTGGCCACGCGCAACGCAGTGCCTAACCGATCTAGCGTCTGTGAGGACAAAAGGCTACCGGACCTCGACAAGGACCTTTCCGAGGCTGCGTCCAGCAAATTTAACCCGCCGTGCCAAGCTTCCTTAAGCGCGACCAACAGGAAGGCTGAACGGGATTGCTGGCAAAAGCAGATGGAAGAGGCCCTGTCGGCTCTTCCAGGTGCGCAATCCGCTACAAAATCATTCATGGACGCTCTGAATGTAGCCGCGGATAACGAAGCTCGTTACATTGCGACGCAAAAGCTCTTGAGTGCTGGACTACTGGCTGTGGTCGCGCCTAGCTCTGAAGCGGTGGATCAAGTATCTACACTCAAGACAATTCTACAGGAGCCTGTATCTGCTCGCAGATTTGACAAAAATGATCAAGGAGAGCTCATCGAAAAAAAGACTAACACTACTGTTGGCAAAGCTCTTTCTATAAACCCACCGAATCTGCCTGCTTCCACAAGCGGCTCACTTTCCGCAATAGATCTTCTGCATCTTACGAATTTAGACGGCCAATTGAGTTCATTTCAAGGCTTGTTGCCGGTTAGTCCCGGCATTGCCGTCACCATTATTGGACTGTCGTATGATGTCGCTCGTGCAGAGGAGCTACGCATACGGAACATTATAAGCACTGCTACGCGCCGGATAAAGCTGTATGATAGTCATATTGCTTTTCTTGAAGGTCAGCTATTCCGGACAGGAGAAGCCGCTGGACAGTTCGGAATTACTAGACAGCTTCCAGAGGTCACAAGCGGTTCTACTGTGCGTGACACCATACAAAGGCTGCGCAACGATTTCTTCGTTCAAGAGAAAGAGAAAGAGAAAAGGAGGGATTTCCGTGGTGACCTTGCTGCGGTCTATAGCAGTCTAGGGCTTTGGACGAACGCAGTACTGTCAGGTTCAGTAACTCGACAAGACTTCCCCAGCCTCATAAGCGCTTTGGATGCCGAAGAAAGTCTTGCCAATGCCGAGATCGCCCTGCGGGAGCGCGAAGCAGTGATCAGTCGGGGGCTTCAGGGTCTCGTCGCGTTCCACGAAGGGGGAATAGATGCTCAGGATGTCAATAATCTCCTTCAGGTGGCACAGGCTATCGGCATCTTCGCAATTGCGGCAGACTGAGGGCATGATGATGAGAGTAATCGTGAGTTTCTACATTATGTTGTTTCTGGCAAGTTGTTCTGGTACGCCTGCAGCTCGGAACCTTAGCAGAGAAACGCTCGCACAAGTGGTTGAGTACGAGAATGAGATCCGCACATTGAGTAGGGATTTACAGGATGCTTTCGACCAATCCGCCCTTTCCACTCGTCGAGACATAGAAAGGTCCGCAGAGAATCTTGAGGGAGATATAGTGAACAACCTTGCAAACGACGCAGCCGATAGAACCGTCCGTGACGGCTTTAGCGACAGAGACCTACGAAATTTTGCTGCTGGTATTCTGGAAGAAAATGAGAAAGCGGAGGCATCCATCAACGTGCTGCGCTTAAAGCAGATCGACGCGCATCAGGCGGCAATTGCTTCTACGTCGTTGGATGAAACCGAACTTCAGGCGGTTCGCGCGAAGCTAGAACAGCTTCAGCGAGAGCCGTCGTTATCAGACAGAGCCGAACAGATTCGGCCGCTTATTGAGGCGGCTGCCGCTACTCTTCAGACAATCAACTCCACAAAAGGTCCCTAAACATGGCTGATGCTTCCACTATAACCGCTCTTCAGGCAATAGAGGTTCAGCTGGAGGCGCGGCGCAATGAACTAAAACAACAACTGCTACGCACCAACATCCCTCCCGCGAAGAGCACGGATTTCCGGGCACAGGTAAGAGCACAGATGAGCCTTATTGATGCCGAGATCCGGCGGGTCAATGCCCGGATTGCCGATGTGTCTGTCGCAATAGCTGCAGGAAAGATAAAGCCGCTGGCTCCAGCGCAAGTCAATTCAATGAAGAGCGCACTAAATGCGGTTCAGAAGCCTATCCAGGCTAGTGCCACCGTAAGTGATATAGTTAGGGCAGTAGGTAGTGTGGTAGGAGCAACTGCAAAGGCGACAACCGCGGCGATGTCATAGGCATAATTTTCCTCATTGGTGACGACCGGCAGTGCGTTGCTGAGCTAATTCTTGCACATCATTTATGCAGCATTGATCGGTAGATTTTTGTCATTTGAAGCATAATCAATTTCTATCGCTGCTGAGGGGAAGGGCTTTCTCCGATAAGTCGTAAGTGCGTGATCATGTTCTAATCCAAATAAATGGATCAACAGCTACTAATAGCAAGGGAAACCCGGGAGAAAGGTTTAGAGATGGAGCCAGAATCTAAGGCCGCTTCTCTGCCGTCTGCGCCCACGCCCATGGTGGCCCGCGTGCGCTCTCGGGCACGTGTAACAGTTCATTACCTTTGGCGGTATGCCTCCCCAATTGCGGTCCTGCTTTTAGGCGGCATCGTATGGTTCTACGTTAGTGCAAGTTCAGCACAAACATGTGGTTCGGCAGGAGGTGACAGCGGACCGTTCTGTGCCACGGCAGATGGACCTATCAATCGCCTCCTGTTGAGCAAAGCAATATTTTTAAAAATACCTTCGAGCTTCTTCTCGAAGACTGAAACACCTGCAAATGATGTTCTAGAGACCTTAGGCATTGCGCATGATATTGATGTTTGGCTTAAGAAAAACGCAATGGAAATACCTATCAGTACGACATCTGTGCTGTCGTCGGTAATAACTAGCGTCGGATCGACCTTGGCGAATGATTTAGCAGAGGCCGTCCGCCTCTTAAGAGCTAGTCAGGACTTCCAGAAGCGCGACGAGTCGGCTTGGATTCGACTAGCTTCAAACGCCACCGCTGCGCGGACATATTGGATGACTAGTTTAGGTGGCTTGATGATTGTTTTGATTCTTTTTGCAGGAACGAGTGTGCTGATTGGTGCTCGGGCAGTCCGTGTCCTCAGCTTCGAGATGGGAGCAGTGGCTTTTTTACTGGGAGGATGGGTCCTTGCAATCATCGCCACTTGGTCTAGTGATGTGATCTTTCCTCGGACGGAGGCCTCAACCTTCGTTGAGCATTACCTTAACCCATCGCTGAGCCAGAGTGTTAGGCCTGCCCAGACTCTCTTCATCTTTAGCGCAGTTGCGATGCTGTTCGGGGCCAGCCTTCGGCTAGTGGTGCCAAAGGCACTTGGAGCTATCCTAATCGGGCCGAACGAGATCCCGATGGATGATGCGGGCAAGACAGCTCAGAAAATTGCCTTGTGGAAGGGGCGGGCTTGGCTGACTGAGGTACTCGCGGACCTAGATCTTGCCATCTTGGTCGTAGCTTTCACTCTTACGTTCGGGGTATGGCAAATCTATACGTTACTGAGTTGGCCACTTGCCTTAGGTGGTGGCTGCGGCACTGAGCAACCGCTGCAAGAAATGCAGGCTGCCTGTGCTGCAGTCAGTTCAATAGTATTCGGTAGTGGAGTGATGGGCACTCTGATCTTAGGGACGTTAGTTCTTCCTGCATTTGCCGTGTCTCGTGAGTTAGCACGACGTCTCTCGACTCTTTCTGCGATTGTGGCCGAAGGGCAAGGTGACCCTGCCCCACTCGGTGGCACTGCTTGGGGCACTATTGCAAAGATCGCTACTATATTGGCTCCGTTTCTTTCAGGGATGGCAGCTCAGGTGTCTCAGGCTTTGGGCTCAGCGGGGCCATGAGCCTACAAAGACCAGATGTAATCGCCGGCATCCAGAGGGTAAATTTTTGGTGAGAGCCGCCTCCTGCTGACGATGCAATACGTCGATGACTAGCACTACACTTGGACACCTCCATTTACCTGCCAGTGACACTGAGCTTCAGGCAAGGCACCTACGGTGCCGGCTTTTGAACCTCTGCTTCTGAGTCCATTCTTCGCGATGGCGAGTTGGACGGTGCGGCAGTCCTACCGCCTTCAGCCTGACAGGGTCTGCCGCTCGAGCCAGATCAGCCGGCGCATGTTGTAGACCAAGTTGGCGAGGCCGATCTTGGTCGTCGCCCTGGCGATGCCGATGGTCCGCACAAACGTAACCCTCCGGTGAGAGCCGCCTTCTGCTGACGATGCCATGCGTCGATGCTGTTCGGCATGAGTGCCGAGGATCGGGAAGTGTCCGCTTTGCGTTTAGCGGACACCAAGCAAGCGGGAGCTAAGCGGCGGCGTTGGCCGGACGCGCTGAAGCGGGAGCTGGCGGCGGCGGCAATGGCGCCTGGCGCATCAGTGTCTGTCATTGCGCGACGGCACGACGTGAACGCCAATCAGCTGGACACCTCTAAAAACCGGCTGCCGGTCTTGCTAAGCCATTGATTTACCATGGGCGAGGGAGGCGCCAACCGGGGTTTTTAGAGGTGTCCAGCTGTTCAAGTGGTGCCGGCAGTTCGGCAGCCTGACGGCATCCGCCGAGCCGGCTGGCTTTCTGCCGGTGGAGGTCATGCCGCTGCCGGCGGTGCCACCTTTGGCACCGAGCACGGGCATGGCTGGTCCAGCCGAACCT
>NZ_DATAGQ010000041.1:0-13319 GCF_036263595.1 Geminicoccus sp.
ACCGTGCTGCACAGGGTGATCGCGATCGAGTTGACGAGGAACGGCCAATACTCGCTCAGCACGGCGCGGAAGTTCTCAACATAGGTGAAATCGGGAATCCAGACCGGCGGGAGCTGGTAGATCTCCATCCTGGTCTTGAACGCGGTGAGGCCGATCCAGATCAACGGCGCCAGATTGATCAGGGTGAGGACCAGGGCGATGCCATAGAGCAGGGTCGCGCGGCGCCGCGAACTAGGCATGCTCCGTCCTCCGCAGATAACGCATCGCCAGCGTAGTGACGGCAAGGGTGATGAACAGGATCACGATCGCAGCGGCTGAGCCATACCCCATGTTGAAGAACTGGAAGGACTGCCGGTAGGCGAACATGCTGATGACTTCGGTAGCGTCGCCGGGACCGCCGCGGGTGGCGATGTAGACGACGTCGAAGAAGCGCAGGTTGTCGATCAGCCGGATGATCGCGCCGACCAGCAGCACGTCCCAGAGCGACGGAATCTCGATGTTCCAGGAGACCTGGTACCAGGCAGCGCCGTCCAGCGCCGCGGCTTCGTGGATCTCGCGGGGGATGGCCATCAGCCCGGCCAGCATGATGAGCATCAGGAACGGCGTCCACTGCCAGACATTCACGGCGATCACGGACAAGAGTGCCGTCTGTGTTGACCCGAACCAGGCCAGCCCCGGCAGTCCCGCCAGGCTCAGAAGGTAGTTCGCAATGCCGAGCGTCGGGTTGAGCATGTAGGTGAACATCAGGCCGGTGATCACGGGCGTAACCATCATCGGCAGGATGAAGAAGGTCCGGAGCCAGTTCACCGTCGGGAGGTGCGCGATCTCGTAGAACAGCTTCGCGATGGCAAAGCCGATGACGATTTCCAGCGTGATCGAGGTGCCGGCCAGGATGCCTGTGTTCAGGATCGCCTTCTGGAACAGGGGATCGGACAACAAATTGACGTAGTTGTCGATACCGATGAACTGGCTGCGGCGGGGCCGGGTCAGGTTCAACGACGTCATGCTCATGTAGAGCGAGTAGAAGAAGGGAAAGAGCCCGATGACGGCGAGATATATGATGCCCGGCGCGATGAACAGCAGCTTCGTCGTTCGGCTGACCAACTTGCATTACCCCGCAACAGAATGGCCGGGTGCCAGGACCCGGCCATTCATGCAAGTACCGGTTACTGCTGGACGGTGTAGCCGCCCTTGCTCATCAGCTCCGCGATCGTCGTCTGAAGCTCGCTCAGCGCCTCGTCGACGGAGACCTGGTTCTGCAGGGCACGCGAGAAGTTCAGGCCCACCGTGTCGATGATCTCGAAGGATTCAGGAATACGCGGCCGGCACTCCGCGTAGACGTTCTTCTGGCTTTCCTCGATCGTCTCCACCCAAGGCATCTTCGCCCGGATCTCGGGATCCTGGATCGCCGACAGCCGGCTGGGTGGGCCGCCCAGGAGGACGAACTGCTTGTGGACGTCCTTGCTGGTGAACCACTTGATGTAGTCCCAGGCGAGGTCCTTCTGGTTGCTGTGGCTGTTGATGCCCATCACCCAGCCACCCAGCGGCGGCACGCCGTCGATGCCTTCCTTGTGCGGGAAGACCGTGGTCCCGATCTTGTCGGCGATCTGGCTCTTGGACGGATCGTAGAAGCCCGGCGTGCGCACTGACCAGGCCGTGATCATCGCGGTCTTGCCCGTGGTGAACGTCGCGGCCCGCTCTTCCCAGGCGATCGATTCGGCGCCCGATGGCTGGTACTGCAGCATTTCCTTGAAGAACTCGAAGACCTGCTTGGCTTCGGGTGAGTTGAACTGCGGGGTCATGTCGCTGTAGGGGTCGGGGTTGCCCGGCACCGTAGTGGCGAACGGCTTGCCGCCGAAGTTGAAGATCCACTCGAAGAAGGACTGGCCGATCGCGGCACCGCGCGCGTTGTTGAGCGCCGTGCCGTACATGCCGGGAAAGTCGGGGTTGTTAGTGAAGTGCTTGGCGGCCGCCTTGAACTCGTCGATCGTCTTGGGCGGCTGCAGCCCGGCCTTCTCGAACAGGTCCTTGCGGTAGTGCAGCATCATGAAATAGGCGCCGAACGGCACGCCGACGATCGTGTCCTCCCACTCTGCGACCGTCTGGAAGGCCGGGACGAAGTCGTCCCATGCCAGCACTTCCGGCTTCGTCTTCTCGATATAGGGCTTCAGGTCCTCGACGAACTCGCCGCTCCAGAACTCGCCGACCCAAGGGGAGTCCAGCACGATGATGTCGTACTGCGAGCTCTGCGACGTGCCCTCCAGCACTTCCTTCTCGTGGGTCTGGTCGTAGCCGAACGCGTCAATGACCACCTTCGTGCCCGTCAGCTGCTCGAAGGTCGGGTTCAACTGCTGGAAGCCGCTGACCCAGGGATCCTGGATCATCAGGATCCGCAGCGTGGTGTCCGGGTACTTTCCCAGCTCGGACGCCCAGTCGATGCCGGTCTGAGCCTGGCTGATCATCGGCCAGGTCGCGACGATCGTCCCGGCCAGCAACAGTGCGGTTCTACGTTTCATTGTTTAGGCCTCCTCTTGATCTTGCTTCAGCTGAACTAGTGCCAGCCTGGACAAACGTCACCGGTCCGTCCGCCCTACAGGCTATGGAGGTGACGATCTTTCGTACCCTGCAGATCGGGCCGAAACCGACGTCATCTTGTCCTGGATCCCGCGATAACTGCGCGGATGATCGCCTTCCCGTAAATCGTTACACCGAACAATACGTAGATCTGCGTCCCTGGCAAGTGCATCCTTTTGCCTGGGATCGGGAGTGATGGGCGGCGTTGACCGCGCCGGGCAGCCTCTAGGTGTGCTGGTGCACATTGGCGGCACCCTGGTGTAGGGGCGTGGAAGGCAGCAGGCCGCAGCGGAAGAGGCCATGGATATCACTGAAATCGTCATTCGTGTCGGCATGGCCACGGGAGCGGGCCTCCTTCTCGGACTGGACCGGGAGCTCCGAGGCATCTCGGCGGGCATTCGCACTCACGCGCTGGTGGCGATGAGTTCGGCGCTCATCACGATCTCGGCCTTGATCCTCTATTACGAGCTGAGGGATCACCCCAGCGGATCGCCGGACCCGCTGCGGGTCATTCAAGGCTTGGCCCAGGCAATCGGGTTCGTCGCAGCTGGCGCGATCTTCGTGTCCAAGACCGATGTCCACAACCTGACGTCCGCCGCGAACATCTGGCTGGCATCCGCGGTGGGGATTGCCGCAGGAGCCGGCCAGAAGGACGTCGTGCTGGTAGGCCTCGCCTTCGGCATCTTCATCGTCACCCTGGTCAGGATCGCCGAGCGCTTCCTGCCGGGGAAGGACAGGATGGACCGGAGCTGACGCCGCCGGCTGCGCCGGTCGCAAGGGCATGGCCCGGGGTGCTGCGCCATGTGAGGGTCGTTCCTGGCGCCAGGAGTGGTCGATTGTCATGCTGGGCAAGAACGACTGTGCCGACCGGAACCAGTTGCCATCGACATTCAAGAACATCGAAGGCCGCGTCCGGCAGCTGGGCCGGCAACGGGCCGGTCATGATCTGGCGGGGCCGCACCGACAAGCACCGCGACTGGTTCAACAAGCCATGGCTCGACTTCACGGGCCGGACGATGGCGCAGGGGCTGGGCCATGGCTGAGAAGGCCGCGGATCTGCGTACGGTGATCGGGCTGGCGCTGGCTGGGAGGAATGACGGCTACGCTCGCGTCGGCCGCCACGAGACGACGCACTCCCTTGATAGGAGGCGACGAAAGGATGTTTGGAGCGGCAATGGTGCCCAGGGACGGATTTGAACCGCCGACACGCGGGTTTTCAGTCCGCTGGTTTATCGTTGTAGATCAACAATTTGCCGCCGTTTGTCGCGTCCTTGTCGCGCTCAGCTGAGATGAGGGCCGTTTCTGCGGCCGCTAAACGAGCAGCATCGTCATCCTCGTCAGGCCACAAATGACCGTACACATCGAGTGTCAGCTTGATCGTGCTGTGGCCCATGAGGGTCTGAACACGCTTAGGGCTGAAGCCTTGGTTGATCAACCAGCTGGCGTAGAAGTGCCTAGTGACGTGCAGCCCGTGCCGAGGACGTGCAACTGGTTGCCCAGCCTTGTTCCTTCGGGAGACCGTAAGCCCGCATTCGATCTGGAGTGGACCCCAGACCCTGTTCTTTAGGTTAGCGAGGCTCTCGGGCTTGCCGGCACCGTTGGGGAAGACGAGATCGAGGTCACCCTTGGGGCAGATCGATTGCCATTCCCTAAGCCATCCGACCACGGCAGGTGGTAGCGGGATCGTCCGACGAGATGATGCTGACTTCGGGCTGCCAATGTGGCCGTTCTCATCCGCTCGCTGCGTGACCGCCAGGCGAGCCTTGTCCAGATCCAGATCAATCCACCGAAGCCCTCGGAGCTCGCTGGCGCGCAGGCCGGTGAAGATCGCAGTAGCAAGAAGCGGGCGGACCCGATCGCTGGCCTTAGCCAGTAGCATGCGGGCTTCGGCCGGAGAGATGATCTCGACCTTATCCTCGTGTCGTTCCTGTCCTGCCACCCGCACCGCGGCGGCCGCATTTTGCGCCACCAAGCCTTGCCGTTGGGCCGAGCTCAGTAGCTGCCTAAGCGATACCAGAACCTTCCTGGTCAGCGCGCGAGACTTGGTCGCCAACATGGTTTCGATGAAGCGGCCGACCTGTGGTGCGTTTAGGCGCGACAGCTTCACGGAGCCGAGGGCAGGGAAGATGTGATGGTCCAGGTGTCCTTGGTACTGCCGCAGGGTAGAGGCCTCGAGGCCGTCGAGCTCACAGCGCTTGATCCAGAGCTTGCCGGCAGCCTCCACCGTCAGAGATCCGCTTTCGGGTGTGTGAGTTCCTGACGCAACCTGATGCTGAGCCTGCACCGACCAGGCATCGGCGGCCTTCTTCGTCTGGAACGTCTTCAAGCGTCGGCGTCCGGCCGCGTCGACATAGTCCACGACCCATGCGGCGCGCTCGCGGCCGTCAGTTTTCCATGTGCGTTTACGGATGCTGGCCATGCCCAAACCTAAGCCACATCAAACTGTCAGAGAACGCTTAGTACAATCTGCTTGCAAAGGACATCCTTTGTCCTTAATCGTATCGCTATGACGATGACCGTTACGGATCTGGCGAAGCGCGTCCTTCCTCATGCGGATGAGCAGGAGCTTGCTGCGGCCGTGCGGCAGCTTCGGCATTGGACGCAGATCGGCCTTCTCTCGTTGGGTGCAGGCGAAAGCGTCTTCACCGGCACGGGACGGCATCGGGAATACGAAGACAGCGCACTTTATTCGGCGGCTTTGCTGTTCGAGATCGGGAAGTGGAAACTTCCGCCGAGTCTCATCGACCGCGTGGTGAAGTCTTTGGGCTTCAGCATTGAACGTCGCGCCAATGCAAATGATTGGCAGCTCTGGCAAGATGCTGTCTCTGGCAAAGCCGACATAGTCTTGTGGGTCGAGATGCATAAGCCAGCTGACCGACCTGGCTTAGTATTTGGGCTAGAGGGTAGAATGAGCTTTGCGAACCGACTTTCTAACAAGAGCAAGTCAGATGACCACGTCAGCACGTTCGTGGTGTTTTTGACTGACCTTTTCTCGCGTTTGCAGGGGTAACCCCCTTTTTGAGCATCAAAGGACAAGAGTTGTCCATTGTCTAAGGAGGTGTGATGGATAGTTCCGCCAAGTTGGCCCCGGCAGATGACCTCCTCCAGGGTGCCGAGGCCATTGCTGCGTTCGTCGGCGAACCGCGACGCAGGACGATCTACCTGTTGGAGAAGGGGCTCTTGCCTGCCGGCAAGCTCGGGACTCGGTGGGTGGCGTCGAAGCAGCGCCTGACCGAGTTCTATGCTCGCCTGACGGTCGGGCAGGCGGCGTAACCATGAAGAAGAACGAGGAGATTGCCGCCGGTCCCTGGCAGGACACGGCGGCGAACGAGGATGGCGTCACTCATAGCGTCACCTCGCATGGTCTGAAAGCTCAAACCGCTCGCGGGCGACTGTGGCTGATCACCCAGCACCGGCGCGTGATGGACCCGCGCTGCTCCGGCCGGCTGGTCCGCCAAATTGCTGCCGAGATCGAGGCGGAGCTCTTCGCCCTGCACCGCTGGCGGCGGGTCAACGAGGACGCGCCGATTTCGGAGTGGCCCGCGTGATGGCGGCGCTGAACTGGAACGCGACCGAGGGGCAGGGGCAGGCCTCGCCGCCGGGTATCGACTTGAACGATGCCGGCCCACAGCGAACCGAGTCGTCATCTCGTCATAGCAGTCTCGATCAGACGGAGATCCGCCTCACCCGCGTGAAGAAGCAGGGTGGGGCACTACTCTGTAAGCGGATCAGCCTCGGCGAGGATGGCACCCCAAAGTCTGACGGCAGCCCCTGCGCCATGGCGCGTGGCACGGCCATGCGGGTTCGGCTCAACGGGTCTCCCGCCAAGAACCTCGCCACTCAGATCCTCGATCTGGGCTCAGACGAGGCCTTGGTGCTCGGTGATCTGAGGGCGGATTTGCCCGACAAGATCGCGCTGGAGCGGGACGAGGTAGCCGACCCTGCGAACGGTACCCACGGCAGGACGAGAAAGACCTTCAGGTTCCCCGATGGGGCACCGTCGGTGGTGTTGCTGGACTACGACCAGAAGGCGATGCCTGCCGATGTCAGGCGTCGGCTGGAAGAGGTCGGCGGATTCGAGGGAGCTCTCGCGGCGCTCATTCCCGATTTCGCCGCGCTTGCCCGAGTGCAGCGCGCGTCGACGTCGGCTGGTCTCTACAACATCGAGACCGGCGAGCGTTTCCCCGGCAATGGCGGCCTCCACGCCTACCTGTTCGTTGAGGACGGCGCGGACATCCGCCGGTTTTTGGATACCCTGCAGAAGCGGGCGTGGTCGGCTGGGCTTGGCTGGATCATGGTCGCTGAGCGTGGCGCGCTCCTGACCCGAAGCATCATCGACACCAGTGTCGGCTCACCGGAGCGTCTGGTGTTCGAGGGTCCGCCCGCCGTGGTCGCACCGCTGGCGCAGGACCAGGCCGAACGCACACCGATCGCGCATGAAGGGGCCCGCCTCGACACGCGCCAAGCGGTCCCGCCGCTGACGGCCGACGAAGAAGCCCAGTTCACCAAGCTGGTGACCGCAGCCAAGCTGGCTGCCAAGCCAGAAGCCGAAGCGGCCATCGAAAAGGCGGCGGAGGCGTTCGCGCACAGCCGAGGGATCGATGTTGCCGAGGCACGGACGATCATCGTCTCCAGCCTCGAGCACAAGCTTGTCTCTCGCGATGTCCTGGAGTTCGACGACGACACGACCGCATCCGTCGCCGACATTCTCGCAGATCCTGGGCGCTACCGTGGCACGACGCTGGCCGATCCGCTGGAGGGGAGGGGCTACGGACGGGGCAAGGCAAAGGTCTACTGGAACAGCAATGGCTCGGTGATCATCAACTCGTTTGCCCACGGCAACATCGTCTACCGCCTTGCCCACGATGCCGCCTTTATTGAGGCGCAGATCACCCAGGCAGGGGAGACAGCGCCTTTTGTGCTGGCCAAGCTCATGCCGCATGCGCGCGACCTGGACCTGGTCACCTGCGAGCGTCTCCGCAACCTGGCTGCCAAGCTGGCCGGCGTCTCGCGTAGGGCGGTGAAGGCGACGATCGAACAAGCCGGCGTCAAGGCCCGCCAGGAGGCTCTCCAGGACGCCAAGGCTCGGCCACCAGACGAGCAGCCGGACGCTCCCAGTGGAGAGACCGGCCCTCATGTTGAAGCTGCGGATGCGGCGCAACCAGTTGGGGACTGGCGCGAGCGTCTCGACCGTATGGTCGAGACGATGAACGCGACGTACTTCGTGGCAGCCATGGGCGGTACCACGCGCATCGCCAGCGTTGAGTACGATGAGGTCCTGAAGCGGGAGCGTCTGGTCTTCTCCCGACAGGCCGACATCAAGCTCCTGTTCAATCACCGGCACTACATGACCGGGTACACCCAGAAGGGTGCGCAGATCTGGAAGGATCAGGGCACGGCCTGGGTCGAACATGTCAAACGCCGCACCTATCGCTGCATTGCCCTGATCCCCAGCGGCCCTTGCCCACCCGATACCTACAACCTTTGGCGCGGCTTCGGAGTCGTTCCTTGTCCGGGGCTCTGGCCGAAGATCCAGTATCACCTGAAGCAGATCATCTGCGGCGGCAGTGAGGACCACTACGACTGGCTGATCCAGTGGATGGCCTATTGCGTCCAGCAGCCAGGAAAGCAGGCGGAGACCGCGGTCGTGCTCAGGGGCCTCAAGGGTGCCGGCAAGGGCATGTTCGCCGACATCATGAAGGGCTTCTTCCGCGGGCATAGCCTGCACATCTCGAACCCCAAGCACCTGGTCGGCAACTTCAACGCGCACCTGGTCGATGCGCTGTTCCTGTTCCTCGACGAGGCGCTCTGGGGCGGGGACAAGGCCGGCGAAGGGGTTCTCAAGACCGTCGTCACCGAGCGCACGCTCATGATCGAGCCGAAGGGCGTGGATCCGTTCCAGGTCCCCAACCGGCTCAAGATCGTCATGTCCTCGAACAATGAATGGGTGGTGCCGGTTTCTGCGGAAGAGCGGCGGTACTTCGTGCTTGATGTCTCCGATGCCAAGAAGGGCGACAAGAAGTACTTCATCGATCTGGCCGCAGCGATCGAAGGCGATGAGCTGGCGGCGATGCTGCATGATCTGCTCGCGATGGATCTCTCTGAATTCAACCACCGTGAGCCACCGCACACCGAAGGCCTGAATAGGCAAAAACTGATCGGCGCCGATAGCTTCACCAAGTTCTGGTACGACTGCCTCATGATGGGCGACCTCCTTGGAATTGGTGAGGCTGATTGGCCCATTGATGTCGTCTGTGAAGAGCTCCGCGGTGCCTATGTCGAATACGCTAAGCAACATGGCGATCGTCACCCGATCACGCTCAACCAGATAGGGGTGAAGCTGCGTGAGTTGTCTCCGAGCGGGTTCGAGACATTCCGCTCACGTGAACCCTGGAACGGCAAACCAAGGCCGACGCGCTATCAGTTGTTTAGCCTCGATGAGCACCGCGAGGCCTTTTTGAAGGCCATGAAGATTGACCCGGCCGGTCATCAATGGGTGGTGGACGCCGATGATGCGGCGTGACGGAAGGGCGTGGCTGGTGGCCAACCTCTACACGCGTCGGCATGAGGCGGTCGCGAAGAAGAATGTGGGGCATGGCAATGGCCGACATGCGCTTGGTCAGGACGGTCAGAGAGGTGGTCAGGACGGCTTTTCCCGTAACTCTCTGAAAACAAAGCCTGGTCAGGATGGTCAGGATGGTCGGTACGATAAATCTGTTCAGGATGAGAACAGCGAGAATATACGGGCCTCATGGGTGCGTGTGTTTTTCTCTTCCTCACACGGATCTAATTTTCGTCCTGACCATCCTGACCATCCTGACCATCCTGACCATCCTGACCAGCCCAACAAAAACAGCGGGTTAGAGCGGTCAGGACGACAGGACGGTGACCTGACCATCCTGACCAGACGCCGACTGCAGGTACTCTCTGAAGGCGGCATTGTCTGCTACACCGGCAGACGGGCGGCATCTGGAGCAATGGTCCCACCGGAAGCTCACTTCAAAGAGGTCGCGCCGACGCCTGATCTGCTGGACGAACTCACAGCTTCGGGCTGGACGGTCATGATCTATCCGGCAGCGCGCATTCAGCTGCCGATTCCGCCTCTCAGCACATCCGACGTTACAAGTAATCATGACCGCTGGCCCGCCTACCTGATCAGCGACGATGCCGAGGTCGTGCTGCGCGGCGAGTTGGACGAGATCGAACAGGAGTTCTGCCCATGAACCACCGTCGCTATGACGAGGAGCGTGAAGAGGCCAAGCGGATGTTTCGCGTCACCGGCATCATCGTGAACCACTGGGCCGCCGGCGACGTGCTCATGGACTGCATCGGGGACGGGCGCCCCTTTCCTGATGCTTTGGTCGAGTTCCTGGCCGGTTCACGGGCTGATGCCCACGGCAATCCGCTGGAGGATGCCGAGCGTGCGGATTTGCTCATGTTCTACCATCGGCAAGGCCAGATCTCGGACGCCCAGTTGAATAGAGCGTTTGATGACTACCCCGAGCTGGCGGATGCGCCCCTTCCTCCGCCTGAGGAAGACCTGTGACGTACCCCAGCCAATCCGCGATCGAGGCCGCTCGTGTTGCCCTGGCCGAAGCCCGCGAACGAGGTTGGCGGATACGATTGGTCAACGGGTGGCCAGAGATCCGGGCGCCGTTGGCCACGATGTCTCCCCAGCTGGTCGATCGGCTGAAGGAGTTTGCTGACGCAGTGGCGGTAGTGCTGCAGGAGGAGCGTCGATGACCACCCGATACATCGTCGTCCGCAGTGGTCGTAAAGGCCCGTTGCGCTCGGTGGTCGTCGAGCAACGTCCGATCCTCACGCCTCGCCGGCATCAGCACATTGACGAGGCCGAGCCTGCCGAGCGCCTGGTGGAGCATGACCGCCAACTGATCGGCGTCGCCCCCAGCGATCGTCGCCGCTTTCGGCTGGCGCGGGCAGCGGATGGCACTGCCGTCCGCCTCGATCAACAGGAGGGGGCGGCCCGAAATCCCTGGTGCCCTCTGACTCAAGTACCGGATTCGCCCATTCACGCATACACGGCCAAAATTGGAGCTTTTGATGAGAGGTCGCCCTCCTCAACCCACTGCCCGGCTGCGACTCACCGGTGGCTACCGCAAGCACCGCCATGACCAACGTGCCGGCGAGCCGACGATCAATGCCGAAATCGGTGATCCACCTGCGAGCCTCTGCACCGCAGAGCGCAGGATCTGGCGTGAAGTCGTGGCTTTGGCCGACGCATGGCTGCGTGCGCCAGACAGGTTGACGTTGGAAACCTACTGCAGGCTCAAGGGGCTGGAACGTACCAACTTCAGCGAGATGACCGGCGCGCGGCTGGCGACATTGACCAAATTGGGTGGCCTTTTGGGCCTGAATCCAGCCGAAAGAACCCGAATCAAGGTGCCGGAACCGCCTGTTTTCGACCCTGCAGATGACTTTTTCGACCCGCTGCCATCGTCTCGGTTTCTGGCGCCGAAAGGGCGGGCGTGATGGCGAGGAGGTCGGATCAGGGGATGGAGATGATGGCCGGGGCGCGACTCGCCCTGGTCGAGCAGGCGATTCGGTTTGCGGTCGGGAGGATCGAAAGCGGCCAGACCTACGAGGGTGTGCAGCTGCTCCGTCGCCTGGTTCCGTGTGGTGCTGCCGTCTGGGCGCCGCCAAGAAAGCGCCCGCGCCGGCAGGAGCCGGTGCAGGGTGGAGGCGGTGATGCCGCCTAGCGAGGACGGAGCACCGGCTGCCGACGACTTGCCAGCTCGGCTGCAGCATGCGCGCGCGCAGATCCTGGCAAACCTGCCGGTCGAGCCTGTCTACCAGCCCATCGTGCTGGCTGCTCTGGACGCCATCATCGTCCGCTGCTCCCGGCAGGCCGAGATCGCCTTGCGCCGGGGCAGCCTGCGGGCCCGCAATCGGTACATCGTCGAACTTGATGCCGCTCTGCCACCACAGCGGAGCCTGGATCGCCGTGCACAGCAGGTGCTCGACCAGGTGAAGGCATATGAGAGCGGTGCCTTGCGCCGTCACCGAGGCTTGATTCAGTGCCCGCCGGAACTGGATGGCCGTCCCGAAGGTATCGTCTGGCACATCCTCAAGTCGTTCCATCGTGTGCCGCGATCTCGGACTGCTATCGAGGGCATTCTCAAGAATGCTAGTACGGACAGAAACTAACGCTCTACTTTGTCTGTCTGAGGCGTCATCGTTCAGATCAAGGCATAGGATGAGGTCTAGTTGTGAAGCTCTCGGCGGAATACCAGGAAGCCCGGATCAAGTGGGAAGCTGTTCGTGCTGAGCACAAGGCCGCTCAGGAGCGACTCGAGGATGCTCAGTTGGCTCTGCGGTTCGCGCAGGATCCGCCGGATGAAGTCGATGCTGCGGCCAGTAAGCTCTCCCTGGAGCGGGCTGCCCGGTTCCTCGCCGGCCGGACCCTGACCGAGCGGCAGCTTCGCCGGTTGACCGAGGACCTCGAGGATGAGGAACAGCTTTTGGCTCGCCGGCTCAAGCCGGTTCGGGAGGCCTGGGAGGCGGCACGGGGCCGGGAGAGCGCGCGGGTCGTGGGCTTGGTGCGCCCCCGGCACTTCCAGGTCGTGGGCCAGATGGCGGTCCTGGTGCAGCAGCTCTCGGATCTGGTCGCGCGGGAACGCGAGCTCCGCGCCAGCATCGGCGAGGCGACCGGGTTGCCGTCTGCAGCCCTGCCGGACGCCGGTGCCGAGTTCGGCGACCTCGTCGACTACAACTCCAGGCTTTCCGCCTGGGCGCGGCGGATGCGGCAGGCAGGAGCGTTGCGATGAGCGCCGACGGACTCGAGCCGCTCAAGATCAGGGGCTACGCCGCCTGCACTGGGCTCGACTACAGGATCAAGAACGGCATCTACGAGCGCATCGAGCCCGGGGCCTTTGCGCATCAGCACGGCCCCGTCTATGCGGCGCTAAGCCATGATCCCAGCCGTCGGTACGCTTGGACTGGCAACGGCTCGCTGAGGCTGTGGGAAGACCATGCCGGCTTGGCATTCGAGCTGGATGTCACCGATCGTGCCAGCGCCTGGCTAGCATCGCGCGTTGCTTGCAACGAATTCCGCGCATGCTCGATCATGATGAAGGCAGGGAGCAGGTTCACGCACTGCACCGAGTTTGGCCGGTCCGTCCAGGTGATGAACCGGATCCATCTTGACGAGATCTCGCTGTGTCACTCGGGCGCGAACCCCGGGGCAGCATGCTGGCTCGACGTCGAGGAATTTGACGATATTCCAGCCGGGATCCGCGTGGCGTGGGGAGATTGGCATGCTGGCTACCAGGCTTACCTGAAGGCGAAAGCGCCCTCGCGGCCGCGTACGGTCATTATCAGCAATCAGGGACGGCCCAGCTCAGGCAAGGTAAGCGTGCCGTCCTCCGTCATCGCGTTGCTCAAGGCTGGTCCGCCCATGGGGTGGGGCCGGTGGGGTACGTGATGCCCGCCGCCAGCACCGACCGCAAGGTCGTGGCGGGTTCGACTGCTGCCGGGACGGTCGGTGCGCGTCCCGGCAGTGTGCTCCAGGCTGCTGCTACCCGGCGCGGTCTATTCGGTCTGTTCGCTGGTGCTGCGGCGCTGCCGGTGGTGGCGGTGATGCTTAGGTGTCCTCTTAACCTCCTTGTCTGACAAATTGCTCAACGGTTTCCCATGGTCGTCGACCCTGGTTGCGGTAGCCCAGGTGCGGTCGCTCATGGTTGTAGTGGTGCAGCCAGGCATCCAGATCGGCCTGCAGGGCTTCCACG
>NZ_DATAGQ010000042.1:0-13106 GCF_036263595.1 Geminicoccus sp.
GTTCTGCTGTGCACTAGATTACTGCCGGGTTGCCGGATCCACAACACTAGGTATACGGAAGGGGGCCAAGTCTTGCATCTTGCGCTGATGTAGAGGGAACCGGGTCAGGTCTTGCATCTTGCACTGATCCGCCCGCTGCGAGCGGCACCCGTTGATGGTACCGCACCATGGGTAGGACCATCTACCTATCTATGGTATGTTCTGGCCAACGAACGCCTCGATGGAAGCCGGCCATGTCGCATACCGCTTTCCCACGAAACGCACGAACGAACCCAAGCCCATCGCCCCGACCGGTCATCCTCCGCACAAGCGGGGGATCGGCGGCCGCGGCCTTCGTGGCAGAAGCGCACAAACGAACCCGAGAAGCCCGCCGGGATCAGACAGTCGGGTCGATCCGGAATGCTGTGAACCCGAACCGCCGGCCTGGATGGCCGGATCAAGTCCGGCCATGACGAGGAGGCAGGGCGAATGGCACGAACGAACCCGAGCCGGCGTCCTCGTCCAACCATCGAACCTAACGAATGGTTGCATAAACGAACCCAAGGAGGCAGCCGAATTCCACGACTTGGCTGTTCCGGCACCATCGCCAGCCGGCGTAGTCGTCAGGTTCGAACCCGACGTTTCGCACGAACGAACCCAAGCCACCCCCGCAGGCAACCCTACCGCCCCAACTTCCCCCGCAGCTCGTCGATCATCTTCGACGCATCCGCCTTCGACATGTCGTCCGACGGCGGCTCCACCCCGGCTTCTTCGCATAGCGTCGTGAGGTAGGACTTCTGCGCCCCGGTCATCGGGTCGTCGCCGGAGACCCAGTTGTCCGGGTCCTTCTGGGTGTTGGAGCCGGGATCGGGGTCGAGCTTGGGGTTCTCGGGATGATCGGACATGTCGGCCTCATCTGTTCTTGGAACGTTCTAACGAGTTGACAGGCAGGAGGTTCCTGTGCCCGAGAACCGCAGGCGGCACCGCCCGTTCCCATCCCGCCCGGCACCTGCCGGCCAAGGGTGCCGCGACGCCACCCCCGGCACCGCCCGGTCCAGCATGGAAGTGAGGTCCGCATGTTCGGTTTGAACGCCCGCACCGTCGCGATCACCGGGGCCGGCGGCGGCATCGGCCAGCGCCTCGTCGCCCGCTTCGTCGAGGCCGGTGCCACCGTCATCGCCTTCGACCGCACGCTCGAGCTGACGGAAGGCCTGCCGGGCGTGGCCCATCGCGGTGCGTTTACCATGGGCGACCGGGCCGGGGCCGAGGCGGCGATCGCCCAGGCGGTGGACGCGGTGGGACCCATCAAGGTGCTGGTGAACAATGCCGGCGGTGCCAGGGCCGAGACACTGACCGACCTGACCCACGAGGCCTGGGACGAGGAGATCGCGCTGAACCTGACCGGCACCTACCAGGTGACCACGCCGGTCCTGGCCGGCATGCGCGAGAACGGCGGCGGGGCCATCGTCACCATCGGCACGGTCAACGCGCTCATGCATTTCGGCAATCCCGGCTATGCCGCCGCCAAGGCCGGCCTCCTCGCCTACATGAAGGCGATTGCCACCGAGCAGGGCCGCTTTGGCATCCGCGCCAACGTCGTCTGCCCGGGCTCCACCCGCACCCCCGCCTGGAACCGCCGCATCGCGAACGACCCCACCATCGTCGAGCGCCTGTCCAGGCACTACCCGATCGGCCGCATGGTCGAGCCGGACGAGGTCGCATCAGCGGTCCTGTTCTTGGCCTCCGACCTGGCATCCGGCATCAGCGGCGCGGTGCTGCCGGTGGATGGCGGGCTGATGGCCGGCATGAAGGCGATGACCGAGGTGATCACGTCGGAAACTTTCTAGACCGTTCCCGCAAGGACACACCCGTCCCAGTATCGGCAGCGAGAAAACCCCTTCCACCATCGGCCAATACCTTCGCGGCTCGGAACGACGGGACCCCAGCCTCGTTCTGCGGACGTCGCCCACATTCGTGGGCCGGCGGCGGTACGAGATGGAGACCCCGATGCGCACCCGCTATTTCGCTCTTGTCTACGGTATCGTGTTCCTGCTGGTCGGCATCGCCGGGTTCATCCCGGGCTTGGTCACCTACCATGAGCCCGCCGCGGACGTGGCGGCCACCGGCGAGGCGGGCACGGCCATGCACGGCCTCCTGTTAGGCCTGTTCCCGGTCAACGCCCTGCACAACATCGTGCACATCGTGTTCGGTGCCTGGGGTCTCGCCGCCTATCGCAGCTTCACCGGGGCGCGCACCTATGCCCGCGTCGTCGCGATCGTCTATGCGGTCCTGGCCGTCATGGGCCTGATCCCCGGCCTCGACACCACCTTCGGCCTGATCCCGCTCTATGGCCATGACATCTGGCTGCACATCGTGCTGGCCGCCGTCGCTGCCTATTTCGGCTTCTTCAACCGCGCGGACTACGACCATGTCGCGGGGACGACCACCTCGCGCATCTGAAGACCGTTGCACCGCAAGCGCCCGCCCATGGACCATCTGGATCCCTGGGCGGGCGACGCCGGCAGGGCGGTGGTCACCCCCTGCCGGTCAGGCGGCCACCGTCACCTGGACCTCGGCCATGGCCAAGGCCCTGGCCAGGGGCTCAGGCGGCGGCTGGTCCGTGACGAGATGGCCCATCTCGGCAAGTTCGGCATGGATGGCGAAGGCCGGACGGCCGAACTTGCCGTGATCGGCCACGGTGAGGACGCGATCGGCGCAAAGCCGCATCGCCCGGTAGACCGCCGCGGCCTCGTCGTCCACGTCGGCCGCACCGGCCAGCGTGATCCCGCTGGCACCCACGATCGCGACCTCGGCATGGAAGCGGCCGACATGGTCGACCGTCTCGGCGCCGACCACGATGCCTTCGCTTGGTTCATAGCGGCCGGGAACCATCAGGACCCGCACGTTCGGATTGGCCGCCAGCGCAGCCGCGTGGGCGAAGCCATGGGTGACGATCGTGGCGCGGGTGAGCGAGCCGGCCAGCTGGCGGGCCACCTTCAGGGTCGTGGAGCCCCCGCCCAGCATGATCGCCTCGCTGCTGCCGACCAGCCGTGCCGCCGCCACCGCGATCCGCCGCCGCTCGGCCACCATCAGCCGTTCGCGCTCGACGATCGCCGGCTCGGACGCGACCGGCCGCGCCGCGCCGCCATAGGTCCTGGCGATCAGCCCTGCCTGGCCCAGTTCGTCCAGGTCGCGCCGGATCGTCTCGGTCGACACCTCGAACTCGGTCGCCAGTTCCACGATCCGGATCGCCGGGGCCGCGCGCAGGGCCGCCATGATGCGCTGCTGGCGCCGGGCCTTCGCGTTGGCCGGGGGCTGGACGGACGTGGAAATGGCGGTCGATCCAAAATGGGAGCCGAAGAGCTTCTTGCCGGTTACCGCATTCCCCGTGGCTTTTCCAACAGGATCGATGGAATTGCCGAACCTACCCTAGTGCACTGGTTGCCACAGAACGTTGCACACACGCTATGCGTGCTGCACGCTCCGCTGGCACAGCCGATGCTGGTCCGCTATTCAACTACAGTTCACCTGTCCAACCGGAAGTCCCGCGCCGCCCATGCACTACCATACGTATGAGATGGCTCATGCCCTCCTGGCACCCTGGCGCGCGCAGGCGCAGCTCATCGGGCAGGTGATGGACAATCCCCTGCTGCCGATCGCCCATACCAAGCTCGGCCGCACCATCTCGGCAGCCTGCGAGGTGTTCGAGGGCATCACGCGCCGCTACGGCAAGCCCGCCTGGGGCATCACCGAGACGAAGATCGCCGGCCTGCCCGTCCCCATCCGGGAAGAGGTCGTGATGCGCACGTCCTTCTGCGAGCTGCGCCATTTCGACCGCGACGAGAATGTCTGTGGCAAGCGCTACGACCCGAAGGTGCTGGTCGTAGCACCCATGTCCGGCCACTACGCCACCCTCTTGCGCGGCACGGTCCAGGCCATGCTCCCGGAGCACAATCTCTACGTCACCGACTGGGTCGACGCACGCAACGTCCCCGTGTTCGCCGGCAAGTTCGACCTGGACGACTTCGTCGATCACGTCATGCAGATGGTACGTTTCATCGGCCACAACACCCATGTGGTCGCCGTCTGCCAGCCCTCCGTCCCGGTGCTGGCGGCGACCGCGCTGATGGCGGCCATGAAGGATCCCTGCCGGCCTGCCTCCATCACGCTGATGGGCGGGCCCATCGACACCCGCTGCAACCCGACCGCGGTCAACCAGCACGCCATGTCCAAGGATATCGGCTGGTTCGAGCGCAACGTGATCGCGCCGGTGCCGTGGCCGAACATGGGTTGCATGCGCCTGGTCTACCCGGGCTTCATCCAGCTTAGCGGCTTCATGACCATGAACCTCGACCGGCACGTCCAGGCCCACAAGGGCCTGTTCGATTCACTGGTGAAGGGGGACTGCGATCCGGCCCTGCAGCACCGCAAGTTCTACGACGAGTACCTGGCGGTGATGGACCTGCCGGCAGAGTTCTTCCTGCAGACGGTCAAGACCGTGTTCCAGGACCACGACCTGCCGGACGGCCGGATGAAGTGGCGCGGCGAGACGGTCGACTGCCGGGCGATCGAAGACACGGTCCTGATGACGGTGGAGGGGGAGCGCGACGACATCTGTGGCCTGGGCCAGACCGAGGCGGCTCATGCCCTCTGCGTCAACCTGCCGAGCGAGAAGCACGTGCACTACGTCCAGCAGGGTGTCGGCCACTACGGCGTGTTCAACGGCACGCGCTGGCGCACGGAGATCCAGCCGCGCATCCGCGAGATGATCCGCAACGTGAACTTCCAGCGCCGCCGCCTGGCCATGAACTGACTTCGTCTTCTCCGGGTCCTCCCTGCTTGTGGTAAGATTTCGTCATACGTAAGGTCGTCCGATCATCTAGAGAAAAAAGCCAGGGAGGCGATGCCGGATGATGTGGCGAGGATTGCGCACGCTGGCGCTCGGGCTCGTCGCCGTCACGATGTTGACGGCGACAGCCCTGGCGCAAGGCGACCCCGTGAAGATCAGGTTGCAGGCAGCCGTTCCCTCGGCGAGCATCTATCACGAGCTCCTGCAGCGCTACGCCGACCGGATCGGCAAGATGTCGAACGGCCGGGTGTCGATCGAGGTTCTGCCCGACGGGGCCATCGTCCCTGCCTTCGAGATCCTGGACGCGGTCGACCAGGGCATCGTCGAGGCCGGCTATGCCTGGACCCATTACTGGTCCGGCAAGCACCCGGCCGCCGGCCTGTTCTCCAACCCGATGGCCGGTGCCGGCTCAGGCATGGACCAGCTCTCCCACGTCTCCTGGCTGCTCGAGGGCGAGGGCAACGCGCTCTACAAGCGCTTCTACAGCGAGATCCTGGGCGTCGACGTCGAGCCCTTCATGGTCCAGCCGATGGGCCCGGACCCGCTCGGCTGGTTCGCCCGTCCGATCGAGAGCGTGGCCGACTTCCAGAAGCTGAAATACCGCTCCCCGCCCGGCATCACCGGCGAGATCTTCAAGGAGATGGGTATCGCCGCGGTCGGCCTGCCCGGCGGCGAGATCGTGCCGTCTGCCCAGCGCGGCGTCATCGATGCCGCCGAGTGGATCGGCCCTGCCGACGACCTCAATCTCGGCCTGAACGCGGTCTGGAAGAACTACTACCTGCAGGGCCTCCACCAGTCGACCGACGTGGGCGAGGTGATCATCAACAAGACCGTCTTCGACGGCCTGCCCGCCGACATCCAGGAGATGTTCCGCACCGCGGCCCTGGCCTCGATGGCCGAGACCTACGCCTTCAACGTAGCCCGCAACGCCCAGGCGATCGTGAAGCTGCGCGAGGAGTTCGGCGTCGAGATCCGCGACACGCCGCCCGACTTCTTCCCCGAGTTCGTGCGCGCCACCAATGTCGTGCTCGACCGCTACGCCGCTCAGGACGAGTTCTTCAAGGAGGTCTTGGAATCGCAGCGCAAGTTCGGCGCCGTCTCGGTGCCGTACTGGACCAAGATCCTCGACCTCTATTCGAACCTCGGCAACGCAGCACTCGAAAAGAAGTGACCATGCGCTGATCAATGCGTCCGCGCCGGCAGCCGCGCGGACGCTCCTCCCGTGCGACGAGTGCTCATGAACGATTCGCTCCTGCGCTTTTGCCGCGCTGTCGACCGCTTCAGCCTGGCGACCGGCAAGGTCGTCGCCTGGCTGATCGTGCCGATGGTCCTGGCGCTCTCCTACGAGGTCATCGCCCGCTACCTGTTCATGGCACCGACGATCTGGGCCTACGACCTCACCTACATGCTCTACGGCACGCTGTTCATGCTGGGCTCGGCCTACACGCTGGCCAGGAAGGGGCATATCCGCACGGACACCTTCTATGGCAACTGGTCGCCGCGCACTCAGGGCATCGTCGACAGCATCTGCTACGTGATCTTCATCCCGGCACTCATCGCGTTGCTCTGGGTCGGCTGGACCTTCTTCATACGCTCGTTCCATCAGGGCGAGCGGATCGTCACCAGCCCCTGGATGCCGATCGTCTGGCCGTTCAAGTTCGTGATCCCGCTGACGGCGGCCATGCTGCTGCTGCAAAGCCTGTCGGAGTTGATCAAGAGCCTGAGCGCGGCGCGCACCGGTCAGTGGCCGTGAGCCAGGAACTGCTGGGCCTCGTCTCCCTGGGCATCCTGTTCGTCGCGATCTTCATCGGCTTCCCGATCGCCTTCACGCTGATCGTGATCTCGCTGGGGGTCGGCTGGTTCGCGCTGGGCAAGGTCGTCATCAACCTGATGACGCTGCAGACCTTCGCGGTCATGCGCGACCCGACCCTCACCTCCATCCCGTTCTTCCTGTTCATGGGCTACCTGCTCGAACAGTCCGGCCTGATGGACCGGCTGTTCCGCGGCTTCCAGATGATGTTCGCAAGCCTGCGCGGCTCGCTCTATCTGGCGGTGCTGGTGACGGCGACGATCTTCGCGGCAGCCACCGGCATCGTCGGCTCCTCGGTCACGCTGCTGGGCGTCATGGCGGCGCCGGTCATGAAGCGCAGCGGCTACGACGTGCGGTTGTCCGCCGGCACCATCGCCGCCGGCGGAACGCTGGGCATCCTGATCCCGCCTTCCGTCATGCTGATCGTGATGGGTCCCGCGATTGGAGTCCCGGTCACGGACCTGTTCGCAGCCGCCATCCTGCCGGGGCTCATGCTGGCCGGGCTCTACGCCGCCTACTGCCTGATCCGCTGCCATCTGGATCCCAGCCTGGGCCCGCCTTTGCCGCCCGAGGACCACGCCACCTCCGTCATGCAGATCGTGCGCGAGCTCGTCCTCGGCATGGCGCCGGTCATCGTCATCCTCCTGGCGACACTGGGCGTGATCATGGCGGGCGTCGCCACGCCGACCGATGCCGGCGCAGTGGGCGCGCTCGCCGTCTTTGTCCTGACCCTGCTCTATCGCCGGCTCACCTGGACGGGCTTTCTCCAGGCCAGCCGTTCCACGCTCGAAACCTCCTGCATGATCCTGTTGCTGGTGGTGGCGTCGAACCTGTTCGGTGCCGTGTTCTCGCGCCTGGGCAGCGCCACCTATATCGCGGAGCTGCTGCTCGCCCTCGACCTGTCGCCCACCTTCATGCTGCTGCTGATCCTGGCCGTGATCTTCGTGCTGGGATGGCCACTGGAATGGGTCCCGATCGTGCTGGTCGTCGTCCCCATCATGCTGCCGCTGGTCAAGCAGCTGGGCATCGACCTGGTCTGGTTCGGCACGCTCGTGGCGGTCTGCATGCAGACCGCCTGGCTCTCGCCACCGGTAGCCCTTTCCGCCTATTTCCTGCGCGGCGTGGTGCCCGGCTGGCCGCTCTCGTCGATCTACAAGGGCATGATGCAGTTCATGGTGCTGCAGATCATCGGGCTGCTCATCCTCCTGGCTTTCCCGTCGCTGGCGCTCTACCTGCCAAGCCTGTTGAGGGACTGAAGGTTCGGCCATGGCAGCCGAGGGAGCGGTTGTCTTGGCTCGCCATCTCGTCTTCGTCGTCATTCTCATGGCCAGCGTCTTCGCCATGGCCCAGGGCCTGAGCTATCCGCTGCTGGCCTTCATCCTGGAGCGCCAGGGCGTCTCGCCGGCTATCATCGGCCTGAACACGGCGATGACCCCGCTGGGCATCATCGCGTCGGCAGCATTCATCCCCTGGATCGCGAAGCGGATGGGGGCGGCCAACATGGCCCTGGTCAGTGCCCTGATGCTGGCCGGGCTGCTTGCGATCATCGGCGCCTGGCAGGTCCTCCCCGTCTGGTTTCCGGCCCGCTTCATGATCGGCGTCGCCATCAACGGCCTGTTCATCTCGAGCGAGACCTGGGTCAACCTCCTGGCGCCCGAGGGCAAGCGGGGCCGGCTGCTCGGCCTGTTCTCGTCCTCGCTGGCCGCCGGGTTCGCGATCGGCCCCTTCATCATCGTGGCCACCGGCACACTGGGATGGGCGCCGTTCCTGGTCGGCATCGCGGTCTTCCTGACCACCGCTTTCATCCTGTTCCTGGCAAGAAAGCACCTGCCGCCCCTGCACGGCGAGGAGGCGGTCTCGGTCCGTAATTTCCTGCCACTGGCCCCCTTCCTCCTCCTCTCGGTCGTCACGGCCGCTGCCTTCGACCAGGGCAGCCTCGCCCTCCTGCCGCCCTATGGCCGCGCCTTCGGTGTCGGCGAGGCAACCATGGCGGCCGCCATCGGCGTGCTCATCATCGGCAACATCGTCTTCCAGATGCCGATCGGCTGGCTGGCCGACCGCTGGTCCCGCCGCGGCACCACCATGCTGCTCTGCGGCCTCACCGTCATCGGAGCCGCCCTCCTGCCCTTTGCGATCGGCACGAACTGGGCCACCTGGGCGCTGTTCTTCTTCTGGGGCTCCACCGCCTACGGCATCTACACGGTGGCCCTGATCGAACTCGGCGACCGCTTCAACGGCTCGATCCTGCTCGCCGGCAATGCCAGCTTCGCCCTGATGTGGGGTATCGGCGGCATGATCGGGCCGCCGGCGTTCGGCGCGGCGATGACCAGCCTCGGGCCGCACGGGCTGCCGCTGATGATGGGGCTGCTCTATGCCGCCCTGATCCTGATCGGCCTCCTGCGGATGCGTCAGCGGGTGCCGGCATGAGCAGGCCATGCTTGGTGCAAGGCCGTCGAACCACCATCTAGAAGGATGGTGCGGGTTTGGCCTGGCTGGCTGTTCCAGTGGCGCCCCTTGGCGCCTCCATGCTAGACGCGCCGCAGCTTGTTCCCGGGAAAACAGATCTTGGACTTCGATCAAAGCAAGGCCGCCGACGGGCTTGGCGCCGAGGTGTCACGCCGGCGGACCTTCGCCATCATCAGCCATCCCGATGCCGGCAAGACGACGCTCACCGAGAAGCTCCTCCTGTTCGGCGGCGCCATCCACCTGGCCGGCGAGGTCAAGGCGAAGGGCGAGCGGCGGCGGGCGCGCTCGGACTGGATGCGTATCGAGCAGCAGCGCGGCATCTCCGTCACGACCTCGGTCATGACGTTCGAGTATGACGGGCACACCTTCAATCTGCTGGACACGCCGGGCCACGAGGACTTCTCGGAGGACACCTACCGGACGCTGACGGCGGTCGATTCCGCGGTCATGGTGATCGACGCCGCCAAGGGCATCGAGACCCAGACGCTGAAGCTGTTCGAGGTATGTCGCATGCGCGACGTGCCGATCATGACCTTCATCAACAAGATGGACCGCGAGACGCAGGACCCGCTCGACCTGCTCGACGAGATCGCGTCCAAGCTGGCCCTCGACGTGACTCCGGCCAACTGGCCGATCGGCATGGGGCAGAGCTTTCGCGGCGTGTGGTCGCTCTGGGACAACCGCGCGGTCCTGATGCGGCCGGACGCGGACGGGCGGAACGTCGAGGAAGTCGTGGGCGACAATGCGCTGCGCGACCGGGTCGACCCGGCCGTGCTCGCCTCCTTCGAGGAGCAGAAGGAGCTGGCGCAGGGTGCCCTGCCGTCCTTCGACATGCAGAGCTACCGGGAAGGACATCTGACGCCGGTATTCTTCGGCTCGGCCCTGCGCAATTTCGGCGTCCGCGCCCTGCTCGATGCGCTGGGCGCCCATGCACCAGCACCCCGCGCCCAGACGGCCGGCGACGACGCGGTCGAGCCGACGCGGGACGACGTGTCCGGCTTCGTGTTCAAGATCCAGGCGAACATGGACCCGAAGCACCGTGACCGGGTCGCGTTCATGCGGGTCTGCTCCGGCCGCTTCAAGCGCGGCATGCGCCTCCTGCCGGTGCGTACCGGCAAGCCGCTGACCGTGTCGGCGCCCATCTTCTTCTTCGCGCAGGACCGTGCGATCGCTGAGGAGGCGGTGGCGGGCGACGTGATCGGGATCCCGAACCATGGCGCGCTCCGGGTCGGCGATACGCTGACCGAAGGCACGCCGATCCGGTTCACCGGCCTGCCGAACTTCGCGCCGGAAATCCTGATGCGCGTCGTCCTGGACGACCCGATGCGGGCCAAGCATCTGCAAAAGGCGCTGGACGACTTGGCCGAAGAGGGCGTTACCCAGGTGTTCAAGCCGATGCTGGGAGCCGGCTTCATCGTGGGCGTGGTGGGCCAGTTGCAGCTGGACGTGCTGCGTTCGCGGCTGGATGCCGAGTACGGCCTGCCCGTTCGGTTCGACGAGGCACCGTATATCACGGCGCGCTGGGTCGACAGCACCGACAAGGCCCTGCTCGACCAGTTCGTGCGCACCAAGTCGTCCAGCCTGGCCGAGGACCGGGACGGCAACCCGGTCTACATGGCGCGCAACAACTGGGACCTGAACCGGGTGAAGGACGACTTCCCCAAGCTCAGCTTCACCGCTACCCGCGAACGGAGCTGACGAAAGGACCGGTCAGGCCGTCGGCAGGGCCTGATCGCCTTCCGTCAGTGCCTTCCACGACCAGGCGATCAGCCCGCTGGTCAGCCCGACGAACAGGAGCGTCAGGAGGTGGTCCACCACCTTGAACGACGGATGGTCGGGAAGGGCGGCACCCGGATCGGCAGCCATGATGATGCTGCCGAGCGGGATGACCAGCAGCAGGGTGACCACGTAGCCTGACACCGCGATCAGGACGAAGGCGGCGAGCAGGCGGAGCCAGCTGCCCCTGCCCGCCTGCCAGCCCGCCTCGAGCTTCGAGCCGTCATGCTCGATCGCAACCGGTGCGAACACGAGTGCCAGGCGGACCACGAACGGTACCGCGATCAGAATCGCGACGATCTTTGCCATACCGACATAGGTGGCATCGCTGCCGAACGCGGCATAGGCGATGGCCGGGGCCGCCGGCACGGCGGCCAGGACGATGAGAGCGGGATTCCAGAGCAGGTAGCGCAAGGCGCTCGCGTTCAGCTTCGCGGGGCCGCGTGAACGCTCGTGCAGGAGCACGTGGCGGATCCAGGCACGCGCCACGATGAGGCCGGCCAGATAGGCGATCCCGGTCTCGATCCCCCGGTACCAGGGATTGGCAGCGCCGCCGACCACAGGAGCCAGCACCGCCATGCCGATCGGGATCATGAACCAGAGCCCGCCCAGCCGCAGGAAGTCGAACTTGTGGCGGATGATGTGCCGCCACGACAGCCCTACGACCCGGTAGACCGGCAGCTTGTGCAAGGTCGGCCCCATGTCAGATGGACGTGGTCGTGACGGGCTGCTCGGGCCGGGACAGCCGGCGCCAGGCGAACGAGAAGTAGATGGCCAGCAGGGCGACTTCCGCCAGGTCGGTCAGCAGGGCTACCGCCTGTGGGATGTTCTGGAGGATCGGCACACCCTCGAACTGCCCGGCCACGATCAAAAGAAGCAGCGTCCCGCCGACCATGAGCGGCGCCAGGAGGACGATGGCGCCGAGCATCAGCCGGAAGCCCTGCCCCTTGGTCTGCTCCCATGCCGCCGAGAACGTGCCCTTCAAGTCGATGGCGTTGCTGGTCAGCACCGGATGGAGCCGGCAGATGACGAAGAGGGTCGCGAACATGCTGGGCAGGATCGCCAGCTGGATCGCGGCCATCCCGCCGCCGCCAAGGATCATCGCCAGCAGGAAGATGACCATGGTCGGGACCGCCGATGCCAGCAGCAGGCCGATCGCCCGGAGCGCGTAGCGCAGGCTGCGCGCGTGGATCCAGAGGACCGGTGGCAGCGGTTCGTCGAGCAGGACGGCTCGGTGCAGCGCCACCGCCAGGGATGCCAGGACCAGTCCTTCCAGGAACTTGACGATGAACAGCGCCCCGATCCCGGGCGGGAGCGTCGCCGTCTCCGGCGCTGCGGCCGTGTCCGGCAGCTCCATCGGCCCCATCATTCCGCGCACCAGCACGGACAGCAGGAGGAGCATGACGAAGGGCAGTGATGCTGCCTGCGCCAGATCCTTCCAGCGATGCAGGAAGAAGCTCCAGCACTCGCGGACGATGTCGTTCACGGCTAGAGGCTGCATGAAGAGCCCACTCCGACGGCTCCGGCACGGCTGGTATTCGAGGGCTTGACCATCCAGATCCTTGCTGGCCGAATTTTGTTCTTGCGATGCCGCGCTGGTCGCCATCACGACGCAAGCTGGATATAGGGAGTAGGGCGCCTGGGAGGAACCGCCATGCCTGTTCGATCCGTTCCGCGGATGGTTTTTGCGTCTTTCATGGCGGGCGCCCTTCTGGCGACATCGTCCCTCGTACCGTCGCATGTCATGGCGGCCGATCCGCCGAAGCTCGAGCGGGTGGTCATGGCCACGAGCGGGATGGGCTGGCTGAGCTTTGCGGCCACGCCCGACGCGGATGGCCACGTCGCCCTCGATCTGCCGGCAGGCCAGCTTGACGACGCGCTGAAGAGCCTGACCGTGCTGGCAAGGGGGCCGAGTGACCTCCGCCTGCGGCAGGTGACGATCGGCGGCCGCGGCGTCCTGGCCGATCCGTTCCAGGACATCCCCCTGCGGGCGACCGACATGTCCGGCCTGGGAAGGCTGCTCGACCGCCTGCGCGGGGCGAGCGTGGTGGTCGAGGGCGACCCGCCGGTCGAAGGACGGATCATCGCCGTCGAGAACAGGGAAGAAGGCGACGACGGTGTGGCCGTGAACCGGCCCTCCCTCGTGCTGTCGACCGAAGACGGCCTCGTCGCCATCAGCCTCGACGAGGAGCGCACCGTCCGGCTCGACGACCCCCAGGCCCAGCG
>NZ_DATAGQ010000043.1:0-1683 GCF_036263595.1 Geminicoccus sp.
AAGTAATCTCCCGATCGTGGCCGCTTGGTCTGGGCCGGGACGCCGCCCGTGCTTGCGCAGAAATGCAGAATACGGGTTGGAGCCATACCACCCTTCCAATGTTTCAGCTTCGGTTCTGAGGATCCGGGCGTCGCGCGCTCGCGCCAACGCGTGATACCAACGGCCCTTATCTTTGACCGTTTAGGACCCATCCTCGTGAGCCGATTGACGTGATGGTTGCGGGCTGGGCGATGAGGTTGCGCCAGGCTTCGCAGGCGGCCTCGATGATGTCCTCGTAGGTGTCGAAGACGCGGTTGGAGAGCCAGTTCTGGCGCAGGTGCTGCCAGATGTTCTCGACGGGGTTCAGCTCCGGGGCGCGTGATGGCAGGAGGATCATGGTGATGTTCTTGGGGATCGCGAGGGCTCGGGTCGTGTGCCACCCGGCCCGGTCGAGCAGCAGGACGGCGTGAGCGCCTTTGGCGACGGTGCGGGCGATCTCGTCGAGGTGAAGCTGCATCGCCTCCGTGTCGGCGAAGGGCAGCGCCAGCGCTGCGCCCGTGCCGCGAGCCGGACAGATTGCGCCGAACAGATAGGCGCTCTCGTAGCGCTGGTCGGCGGGCTGGCGGGGCCGCGTTCCGCGTCTCGCCCACTGCCGCACGAGGCCGTTCTTCTGGCCGATCCGGGCCTCGTCCTGGAACCAGATCTCGATCGGCTTTCGCTTGGCGATGCCGGTCAGGTGAGCGCTCAGGGTGGCGGGGAAGTTTTTTTGAACTCCTCGATCGTGCGCTGATTTTGCGCCGGGTGACGAGGGCGGGCGCTGATGTGCGAGAAGCCGAGCCGCTTGAGGAGCTTGCCGATCGTGCGCTCATGGTAGGCAACACCGAAGCGCTCGACGATGACGCGCCGCAGGTCGATCCGCCGCCAGCGCACGACGCCGTGCACGGCCCTGTCCGGGCCGGTCTCGACGAGCTGCGCGATCTCGGCGCGCTGCTCCGCCGAGAGACGGGGCGCAGGACCCTTGGACCAGCCGTCCAAAAGACCCTCAGGGCCGTGCTCGTTGAACCGGTGCACCCAGTCGCGCAGCGTCTGCCGATCCATCCCGCCGATCCGAGCCGCCTCCGAGCGGTTCATGCCGTCGACCACGGCAGCGAGCGACAGAAGCCGACGGCTCTGGTTCGCGTTCCTGCTCGCCGCCGCCAATCGCCGGAGCTCAGCAGCCGAATAGTCCGCCCGCAGGCTCACCGCTGCCGCCATGGTGCGAATCCTCCCCGCACCATGGAATCAGCTCAACACCGATCCGGGAATCCCCCGAGAGTCACGGCCCGAGGCCGCTGGTATCACCCCTCCTGCTAGATGCTACGCTGCCGCGAGCTTTGTGGCGGCATTCGCGACAAGTCGCCCCTGAAAGCGAGCCGCTTCCAGTTCGCTGGGCGATGGCTGACGCTGGCCTTGGGGGCCAGCGATGGTTGTCGCGCCGTATGGCGATCCGCCAACGACTTCGTCGAGCGTCATTTGGCCTTGGTATGAGTAAGGTAGTCCAACGATAATCATTCCGAAGTGCAGCAGGTTAGTGATTCCAGAGAACAGGGTGGTTTCCTGCCCACCGTGCTGGGTGGCCGTTGATGCCATGACGCTGCCCACCTTGCCGGTGAGCTGGCCCTGCGCCCAGATGCTGCCAGCCTGATCCCAGAAGTTCGACATCTG
>NZ_DATAGQ010000044.1:0-38671 GCF_036263595.1 Geminicoccus sp.
GGGCATGGACCCGGATCGGCCAGCGTAGCGGGCGCGCTCCACCGGACCCACGTCCGCCCCAACGTCCTCGTCCATCCTCCACCTCCTTGCAGTCCTCTACCTGCAATGCGGTGTCTCAAAGAACTGTAGGCCGGGAGATCAGGCAGGAGCCTTCATAGACCGCGTAAAAGGATGGATCGGCCAGCTTGGCGAACGGAGTCTGCGCGACCTTCCAGAACAGCAGGGCAGGCAGGGCGAACCAGTAGACGAAGCCGTTGAGGCCCCGCACCCCGCCCTCGTCGAGGATGCGCAGGTACCGTGCGAGGGAGCCGCAGACCAGGACGGCAAAGAACGGGATCGCGACCCCGACGATCATTTCCAAGAGACGCTGTCCAGCAGTGCGGGATGGGCCTGCCGCGCCAGGCTGGTCACGGGGCGGCTGGACAGTGCCGACGATCCCGCCTCTGCTCAAGCCGCCGGGGAGCACAAGTTCGGGGCGGGATGATGCGGATCGTTTTTCATGGCGAGAATGCCGCCAACTTCAGCGTCGGCTTCGCAGGCCAACTGCAGCCAAGTGACGAACTCGCCGTGCTGCCCGATCGGGTCACGAGCGAAGCGGACGTTGCGGCCTTTCGGACTGCGGAGGTGCTGGTCGCCACCCGCTTCGACGACGGTCTTCCCATACCCAGCGGGCTGCGCCTTCTGCAGGTACCGGGAGCGGGCTATGACGGAATCCGCTTCGCGATGCTGCCGATCGGTTGCCCGGTCTGCAACTGCTTCGGTCACGAGCAGGCCATCGCGGAATATGTGATAGGGGCCCTGCTCATGCGGCGCATCCCGTTCATCGATGCCGACCGGCATCTGCGCCAGGGCCGCTGGGCCTATCAGGCAGGGCGTGCGGCCACCACCCATCCCGAGCTCGCCGGAAGTACGATCGGCATCCTGGGTTTTGGCCATATCGGCAAGGCAGTGGCCGGGTGCGCCAAGGCATTCGGCATGCGCGTCCATGTCGCCAACCGTTCCGTATTGCCTGTCTCTCCGTCAGTCGACCGGGGATTCCCGATGGACGAGCTGTCGTCGTTCTGGTCGTCGGCGGACAGCTTCGTGGTTACGCTGCCGCTCTTGCCCGAGACGAAAGGATTGGTCGACGCCGAGGCGTTCGCGGCGATGCCCAGGCACGCGGTGCTGGTAAATGTCAGCCGTGGGCCCCTGGTCGACGAGGCGGCGCTCTATGAAGCCTTGGCAGCGGGCCAAATCGCTGGTGCTGTGATCGACACCTGGTACGACTATCCATCAGCCGATAGGCCCGAGACCCTACCGTCGAAGCTGCCGTTCCATGAGCTCCAGAACGTCCTGATGACGCCGCACATGTCCGGCTGGACGGACGGAACGATCCGGCGGCGACAGGCGGTCATCGCCGAGAATATCGCGCGGCTGCGGGACGGCCGGCCGCTGCTGCACGTGGTGAACGCCTGAGGCAGCTGGGAGCGTCAGAGCAGGTCGCAGAGCGGCGCGATCAGCGGGAGGTCGGCCGGCGGCATCGGCAGGTCACGCAGGCGCTGTGGGCGGACCCAGCGCAGGGCCTGGTTCTCCCTGCCTACTGGATCGCCCTGCCAGCGGCGGCAGACGAACAGCGGCATCAGGAGGTGGAAGGATTCGTAGCTGTGCGAGGCGAAGGTGAGGGGGGCCAGGCAACTCGCATGGGTGGATACGCCCAACTCCTCGTCCAGCTCGCGGATGAGCGCCGCCTCCGGAGTCTCGCCCTCTCCGACCTTGCCGCCGGGGAACTCCCACAAGCCGGCCATTGGCTTGCCTTCCGGTCGTTGGGCCACCAGGACGCGGCCGTCCGGATCGACCAGGGCACAGGCGACCACCAGCAGGACCGGCTTTTGGGCCTCGCTCATCCGGCCGCTCAGGACCGGTAGCTGCCGTTGATGTCGATGTAGCCGTGGGTGAGATCGCAGGTCCAGACACGGGCCTTGCCGCTGCCCCGGCCGACGACGACGTCGATGGCGACGTCGCGGCCCTTAAGGTGCGCCGTGACCGGCGCCTCGTCCAGATCAGCAACGGCACCCCCGTCGCGCGCCACGGCGATGCCGCCGAACGCGATGGTCAGTGCTGCCGGGTCGACCGGCACGCCGGCCTTGCCGACCGCCATTGCCACGCGGCCCCAGTTGGCATCCTCCCCGGCGATCGCGGTCTTCACCAGCGGCGAGTTGGCGATCGACATGGCGATCGTTCGGGCGGAGCGATCATCATCTCCGCCCGACACGCTCACGGTGATGAGCTTCTGTGCACCTTCGCCATCCTTGGCCACCTGTATTGCCAGGTCGATGCATAGCTCTTCGAGCACACGAGCGAAGGGGCCGGAACCAGCCGTGATCGGCCCATTGCCGGCCTTGCCGGTAGCAAAGCAGAGCAGCGTGTCCGAGGTGGAGGTGTCGCTGTCGACGGTGACGCAGTTGAAGGACCGGCCGGCGGCTGTCTGCAGCATGTCCTGCAGGGCGGCCGCCTCGACCCTGGCGTCGGTGAACAGGAAGGCCAGCATCGTCGCCATGTTCGGCGCGATCATGCCGGAGCCCTTGGCGATGCCAGCCAGCGTCACCTCCTGTCCATCGACGGTCACCCGCTTGACCGCAGCTTTCGGGAATGTGTCGGTCGTCACGATCGCGTGAGCCGCCGCGACCATGGCGTCCGGCTGGAGCTGACCCGCCAGGCGCGGCAGGTGGGAAGCGATCCGGTCGGCATCAAGACGCTGGCCGATGACGCCGGTCGAGGCGACGAATACTTCCTGCGGCTCACAGCCGACCGCCGCGGCCGCGGCTTCTGCTTCCCTGCGGACGGCAGCGTCGCCTTCGGCACCGCGAAAGACGTTGGCGTTGCCGGCATTGACCACCAGGGCGCGCGCCCGCCCTCGGGGCAGGATCTGCCGGCACCAGGTCACTGGATGGCCGCAGACCGCATTCTGGGTGAACACCCCGGCGACGGACGTGTCAGGATCGAAGGCCGCGAGCAGCAGGTCGGGGCGGTCCCGATAGCGCATGCCCGTCTCGGCGGTGGCGAAACGGACGCCTGCGACGACCGGCAAGTCGGGCAGGCGCTCGGGGGCCAGCGGCGAGATGGGATGGCTCATCGGGTACTCTCGGATCGGTGGTCGGGGTTACTGGGCCGGTGCTGCCGGTGCCACGTCGGCAGGCGGCGTGCTGCCTGCCGGGGCCGGAGCCGATCCGTCAGGATTGAACTTCTCGATCGTGACACCTTCGCGCACGTCGGCCACGACCGCTTCGATTGCCTGACGGGCACCCTGCTGGAACAGCGCCTCACGCATCTCCTCGATTGACGGCTCGCGCGTGCGCTTCTCCTCGAGGAGGATCACATGGTAGCCGAACTGCGACTTGATCGGTTCCTTGCTGTAGGAGCCGGGCTCCATGGTGAAGGCCGCAGCGCTGAACTCCGGCACCATCTTGTCGCGGGTGAACCAGCCAAGCTCGCCGCCCTGCTCGGCGCTGCCGGGATCCTTCGATACGCTCTTGGCGACTTCGGCAAAGGTCTCGCCCTTGTCGAGCCGGGCAATCACCTCGCTAGCCGCCTCGGGCGTTTCGACAAGGATGTGTGCGGCGCGGGCTTCTTCCAGCGCGAAGTCCGGCTGGGCCTTGGCCTCGTCATAGGCCTTCTGCAGCGCCTCGCTGGACGTGGCTTGGTCGACCGCCCGGCGCAGGATCTCATCGCGCAGGATCGCCTGCTGGGCGTCGGTCACTTTCGCTTCGACGGCCGGATCGCTGGCGATCCCTTCCTGCTCGGCCTTGGCTGCCAAGAGGCGGGTATCGATGACGCGGTTCAAGAGCGGTTCGAACACCATCTCCAGCGGCATGGTGCGATACTGTTCGGGCAGGCTCTCCTGAAAGCGCAAGACCTCCGAACGGTGGATCGGCGAACCGTTGACCGTCGCGACGACCGGGTCGGCTGCAGGGGCCGTGGTGGCCTGGTTCGCCGCGTCGCCGGCCGGCGCAGGCGTGGTCTCCTGAGCTTGAACGAGCGACGTCGTGGCCAGAAGGATCGAAAGACCGAAAACCGCTAGACGCACCGAGGGTGCTCCTCTGTTGTTGAGACCGCTCATGCATGAGCGCTGGTCGGGTGACCGTCCCCGTGAAAGACTTTGCGCGACGGACTGGTGCCATCCTGCGCGGACTTGCACAAGCGCGCTCGCGTTGACACCTGTCGGTTGGAAGCGTAGCTCAGCGACCCTGCATGGATCGGGCCGTTGCCCGGTGGGTGCAGGTGTGCGCCCGGTTCACTCTTTGACGGGATTTTCCAGCGGCATGTTCGGCGCCATCGCAAGGCGGCTCTTCGGGTCGCACAATGACCGCGTGGTCAAGAGCCTCAAAAAGAACGTCGAGGCCATCAATGCGCTGGAACCGCAGATGGTGGCCCTCTCGGACGACCAGCTCAAGGCCAAGACAGACGAGTTCCGTGGCCGGCTGGAGGCCGGGACCACGCTGGACGAGCTGATGGTCGAGGCGTTCGCGGTCGTCCGCGAGGCTGCCAAGCGGACGCTCGGGCAGCGGCACTACGACGTGCAGCTGATCGGCGGCATGGTGCTGCACCAGGGCAAGATCGCGGAGATGCGGACCGGCGAAGGCAAGACGCTGGTCTCGACGCTGGCCGCCTACCTGAATGCCCTGCCGGGCAACGGCGTCCACATCGTGACGGTGAACGACTACTTGGCCAGGCGCGACGCCGCCTGGATGGGCAAGGTCCACCGCTTTTTGGGCCTGAGCGTGGGCGTGGTCGTGCCGATGCTGCCGGATGAGCTTCGGCGCGAGGCTTATGCCTGCGACATTACCTATGCGACGAACAATGAGCTCGGGTTCGACTATCTGCGCGACAACATGAAGCAGACGTTCGACTCGCTCGTCCAGCGCAGCCACGGCTTCGCGATCGTCGACGAGGTCGATTCGATCCTGGTCGACGAGGCCCGTACGCCGCTCATCATCAGTGGTGCGGCCGAGGACAGCTCGGACCTCTACCGCGCCGTTGACATGATCATTCCACAGCTCGTGGAAGGCGACTGGGAGAAGGACGAGAAGCAGCGTTCCGTCTCGCTGACCGAACAGGGCCAAGAGCATATCCAGGAACTGCTTGCCGCTGCCGGCCTGCTCAAGGCTCCCGATCTCTACGACATCGAGAACGTCACCCTCGTCCACCATACCAACCAGGCGCTGCGGGCCCATCACCTGTTCTCGCGCGACGTCGAGTACGTGGTGAAGGAGGGCAAGGTCGTCATTGTCGACGAGTTCACCGGGCGCATGATGGAAGGCCGGCGCTACTCCGACGGGCTCCACCAGGCAATCGAGGCCAAGGAAAAGGTCCGGATCCAGCCGGAGAACCAGACGCTCGCGTCGATCACCTTCCAGAACTATTTCCGCCTTTACTCGAAGCTGTCCGGCATGACCGGCACCGCCTCGACCGAGGCGGCCGAGTTCGCCGAGATCTACAAGCTCGAGGTCGTGGAGATCCCGACCCATCGGAAGATGATCCGGCAGGACGAGCACGACGAGGTCTATCGGACGGCGCGCGAGAAGTATGACGCCATCGTCCAGGAGATTGAGGCCGCGCACGCCAAGCAGCAGCCGATCCTTGTCGGCACCGTCTCGATCGAGAAGTCGGAGATGCTCTCCGACGCGCTCAAGAAGAAGAAGGTGCCGCACGCGGTCCTGAACGCCCGCCATCATGACCAGGAGGCCAACATCGTGGCCCAGGCCGGGAGGATGGGTGCGGTGACGATCGCTACCAACATGGCCGGCCGCGGCACCGACATCCAGCTGGGCGGCAATGCCGACATGCGGATCCTGAACGAGCTCGGTGAAGAGCCGGATCCGGACGCCGCCGCCAGGATCCGCGCCGAGGTCGAGGCCGAGCAGGCCAAGGTCAAGGAGGTGGGAGGGCTCTACGTGATCGGGACCGAGCGCCACGAGAGCCGGCGCATCGACAACCAGCTGCGCGGCCGCTCCGGCCGGCAGGGCGATCCCGGCCGCTCGAAGTTCTTCCTGTCGCTCGACGACGATCTCATGCGGATCTTCGGGTCCGAGCGGATCGACAGCATGCTGCAGAAGCTGGGCCTGAAGGAAGGCGAGGCGATCGTCCACCCGTGGATCAACAAGGCGCTGGAGAAGGCTCAGCAGAAGGTCGAGGCGCGCAACTTCGACATCCGCAAGCAGCTGCTGAAGTTCGACGACGTCATGAACGATCAGCGCAAGGTGATCTACGAGCAGCGCCTCGAGCTGATGCGGTCTGACGATCTGGCCGACACGATCGCTGACATGCGCGAGCACACGATCCTCGAGCTCGTCCGCAAGCACATGCCGGAAAAGGCCTATCCGGAGCAGTGGCGCACTGAAGATTTGGCTGCCGACGTCCGCCGCTACCTGAACCTGGACCTGCCGGTGCAGGATTGGGCCAAGGAGGAGGGCATCGCCGAGGACGACGTCATCAAGCGGCTCCAGGACGCGGCCGATGCGCATTATGCAGCCAAGGTCCAGGAGTATGGCCCGGAGGTGATGCGGCAGGCCGAGAAGAGCCTGATCCTTCAGGTCCTGGATCATGTCTGGAAGGACCACCTCCTGCATCTGGACCATCTGCGGCAGGGCATCTACCTGCGTGGCTACGGCCAGAAGGACCCGCTGAACGAGTACAAGCGGGAAGCTTTCGACCTGTTCGACACCATGCTCTCCGAGCTGCGTCAGACGGTGACGCAGGTGATGATGCAGGTTCAGATCCGCATGGCGAATGCGGCGCCGCCCGAGCCGCCACCGGCCGTTCAGGCCGCTGCCCGTGCGCCCGCGATGGCCATGGCCATGGCTGCGTCGGCCGAGGACCAGGAATCGGAAACGGCCGGGGTCGATTCCGCCGATCCTTCGACCTGGGGCCGGGTCTCGCGCAATGCGCCCTGTCCCTGTGGCTCCGGCAAGAAGTTCAAGGCCTGCCACGGTCGGTTCACCTGAGCCGTCTGCCCGGAACGGGGCCGGCATGACTTGATCGCTTCGGGTGGCAGCTCTTATCTGGCACCCGGGCGGTGCCAGTGTCTCAGATCCTGTTCGATCATCTTGTCCCGGTCTACGCCCTGGTGCTGCTGGGACGCGTGCTGGCCGGTTTCCGGGTCGTAACGGACCAGCAGGTCCAGGGAATCTCGCGGTTCGTGTTCGACGTGGCGCTGCCAGTTATGCTGGCGCGGCAGATGCTTCTGGTGGACCTGCCGGCCGAGATCGAGTGGCGACTGATCTTCGTCTATTTCGGCTGCGCCTTCGTCATTTTCGGCTTGGCCGCGTTCACCGGATGGCAGCTGTTCGGGGCAAGGCTGGCCAAGCCCGCCATTTTCGGCATTACCGCCTCCTTCGGTAACGTGCTGGTCCTGTCCGTGCCGATCACGATCGGTACCTATGGCGAGCAGGCCTCTGTCCCGCTGTTCCTGCTGATAGCCTTCCACAGCGCCACCCTTTTCACCGTGACGACGGTGGTGGCCGAACTCGGCGTTGGTGCGGCCGGCGAACTCCGTAAGCTGCCGAGGGCTGTCACGATTAGCCTCGTCACCAACCCGATCCTGGTGGCATTGGTTGTGGGCCTGCTGCTTCGGCTGTCGCCCATCCCCGTGCCAGGCGCGATTGACCAGACCGCCGCCTTCCTGGGGCAGGCCGCCATGCCGCTGGCCTTGTTCGCCTTGGGCGCGAATCTCGCCAGGTTCCGGCTGGGTGCGCTCTGGCGGGAGGCGATGGTTCTCTGCCTGTTCAAGAACGCCGTGTTTCCGCTGCTTGTGTTCGTGGTGGCTACCTGGATCGTCCCGCTGGACCCGATGGCACGTACCGTCGCCATCGTCACCGCGGCCATGCCGGCAGGTATCAACGCCTATCTGTTCTCCGTCCGTTACGAATCGGCAGTGGCGGAGACCAGCGCTACCATCGTCGCCTCCACCATCCTGACGTTCCCGATCCTGGTCTGGCTGCTGCCTGCCCTACCATAAGATGAACAAATTGACATGATTCTACCTATTTTGTTTGTGAGCCAGATGACGATATCGTGATTTGTAGGAAGCCTTCGATCAAGCTCGGCAAAGATCGGGTGATGAGGGGCCGTTGAACCTTGAGAACGCAAAGGATCAACGATGAGGCGTCGTCAGTCAGAAGATCGGGGCACAGCCGGCGAACTGCCTGCTGTTCATCTCGCACCGCTTTATTGCCCGTGGGATTCACGGTTCGAGCGTCATGAACGGCGTGTTTCGTTCTGGTCGGCTAGTCAGGCTCGTTGTCGACGGCCCGGCTTGATCGTGAGGCTCGAATACGTTCCGGTCGCCGGAAGCGCTTGAACAGTTTCCGGGCCCTTTCCACCTCTCGGCGTGCAGCCAAGCGGGAAAGGGATTGGGATGTTCGGCTTCTTGTCCTTCAGGAAGAAGTCGCGCGGTCGGTGCGACTGGGTGCCTGGTCGCTCCGAACCCATCATGGAGCCGGGCAAGCATCATGTCTCGGGCCGTGACCTCAGTCCTCCTTGGCCGGCGGGTTATCGCACGCTGATTGTCGGGCTCGGCTGCTTTTGGGGGGCGGAGCGGCTATTCTGGCAGATGCCGGGCGTATGGGTGACCGCCGTCGGCTTTGCCGGGGGAAGCACGCCCAATCCGACCTACTACGAGGTGTGCAGCGAAGGCACCGGTCATGCGGAGGTGGTGCTGATCGTTTACGACCCAAAGCAGATCCACCTCTCCGAACTGCTGAAGACTTTCCTCGAAGGTCATGACCCGACGCAGGGCATGCGCCAGGGCAATGATATTGGCACGCAGTACCGCTCCTGCATCTACCTGGCCGAGCCGGTGGACCGGGAGCTCGCGAAACAGATGCTGGACGATTACGAGGCGCAACTCGGCAAGGCAGGATTCGGGCCGATCACCACGACCATCGGCGGCGACGTCCGGTTCTACTACGCCGAAGAAGAACACCAGCAGTATTTGGCCAAGAAGCCCTGGGGCTATTGTGGCCTGGGTGGCACCGGTGTTTCTTGCCCGGCTGGCAGTCTGGTCCAGGCGAAAGCATGACCCGACGACCCTTCAGATGATCGGATGGGGACCTGCAAACAGGTCCCCGATCGCGCGCCGCGCGCGGAGCCGGAGCCGCCGGCACAGGATATTGGCTGTCCGGTCGTGACGCAGGTGGCAGCGCTGGCATAGCGCCTTCAGGTTGGTCGGACGTGAGTTGCCAGGGTCCTGGTCCAGATGGGCCGTTCCGAGGAAGATCTTGCGCCGCTGCTGTCCAGAAAGGTCGACAATGTCGGGCCATGCAACTGGTTCGCCACGGTCGTCGCGCCACTGGGCAGACAGATCGTCGAACCAGCGCCCGTCATTCAGCTGGCAGATCAGGCGCCCATGTGGTCGGCCGCAGGTCTCGCAGCGTCCCTTGGCCCGCCCAAACCTGATCTGTCGGCTGATGATCGCCCAATCGATCGGATAAAAGAAGCGACGCTCCGGACGGATCGGCAAGAACCGGCTCTCCAGGGACCTTTTCGACAACGACCTCTGGATAGCGGAAGATCAGCCTCCCGTCAGCGGATTGCTGTGCACAGGCGGGGTGGAAGCTCGCCGGTCACGCCACTGGTTCGCCAGCCTCGGCCAGCCGTCGGAGCACCTGCTCGAAGACCTCGGGCGGCTGGCCACCTTGTATCAGGTGGCGACGGTTCAGGATCACCGATGGAACCGCATGGATGCCCAGATCCGTGAAGTGGCGCTCCTGCACGCGGACATCTTCGGCGAACCGGTCGCCAGCCAGAATCGCTTCGGCCTCCTCTCGCGGCAGTCCTGCTTCCATGGCTAGCCGGGCCAGGACGGCATGGTCGGAGACATCCTCGCCATGTGAGAAATAGGCCTCGAGAAGCGCGTGCTTGAGCGTGATCGCCTTGCCCATGTCCTGCGCCCAGTGGAGCAGGCGATGCGCATCGAACGTGTTATAGGTTCGCGCGCGCCGGTCCATGCGGAAGGTGAAGCCAAGCTCCGCACCACGCACCCGGATCGCCTCGCCGTTGGCAGCGATCTGTTGGGGCGTACTGCCGTATTTCTGCGAAAGATGCTCGACGATGTCCTGGCCTTCGGGCGGCATGGCAGGATTGAGCTCAAACGGCTGGATGAAAAGCTCGACCTCGATCAGGTCTTCCAGCCGTTCCAGGGCGGTCTCCAGGGAGCGCAGCCCGACCGCACACCAAGGGCAGACGACGTCAGAGACGAAATCGATCCTCACGCGGGGGCGGTTGGCAGGCATGGGCGTCACTCCGATACGGTTCCGGCCTGGTTTCGCAGCAGGATCTCTTCGGCTGCTGCCAGATCTTGCGGCGTATTGATGTTGAAGAATGGATCGAACGGCCTGTCCGTCCAGTCGACGACTGCGCGGCCGGCCGTTTCGGCGAAGCGGCCGACATGTCGACACCCCTGCTGCAATGCTGTCTCCAGGCGGTCCGCCAAGTCCACCGGCCAGACGGCGAAGACGTGATGAACGGCTCCAGCCGTGGCCGCGCAGGCGATGGGATGATCGGGGTCGACTGCGCACAGGAGGCGGGAGGACAGATCCAGTGGAAAGTAGGGCGTGTCGGTCGGCAGGCTCAGCATGTGAGAGTGGCCGAAATTCATTGCCCAGCGCATTCCCGCCAGGATTCCGGCCAGCGGCCCAGGATGATCCGGGACCGGATCCGCCATGACCGGCAGGCCGAACTCGGCAAAGCGATCGGACTGGCCGTTGGCGTTCAACAGGAGGGGAGCCGCCTGTGGCCGGACCCGATCGATCGCATGCACGAGCAAGGGGCGGCCCGCCAACTGCAGCAGGCATTTGTCGCCGCCTCCCATGCGCCGGGCCAGGCCACCGGCGAGCAGGACGGCTGGTGGCTTGGCGGTGTCAGGGCGGGAGATGGCACACGGCCTCGAGATGGTACCCGTCCGGATCGATCACGAACGCGGCATAATAGTTGGGATGGTAGTGGGGCCGGATGCCGGGCGGTCCGTTGTCTTTGCCGCCATGGGCCAGCGCAGCCTGATACCAGGCATCCACAGCCGGCCGATCCACCGCCGAGAATGCGAAGTGCATCCCGTCGACCGGCACCGGTGCCGGATCGAAAGGATTGGTAGAGGCGCCGATCCAGAAGGCCGGCTCGTGGCTGTTGCCGCCGTAGCCCACTCCCTTGAAATCGGGTGCGTCGTCGATCGTCATCACCGGCTGGTACCCGAGCACCGGCAGGCAGGCGTCGTACAGGGCGCGGGACCGTACGAGATCTGCCACGCGAATGGAGACATGGTCGAGCATCACGCAGACCCCTCATGCTGGGATGACTGACGTCGGCGACGCGATCGGGTACCACAGCGTGGTGCCGCCTGTGGAGAGCCAGCCTTGTCGGATGTGCCAGCCCATCGTGTCCTGCCGCTGCTCACTGCGGATGAACTCGCCCGTCGCGTGGACGAACTCGCGGCGGACTTGGCCAGCGTGCTGCCGGCGGACGTGACGCTGGTTGGGCTGCTCAAGGGTGCATTCGTGTTCAGCGCGGACCTGGTCCGTGCCCTTGACCGGCATGGACTGACGCCGGAGGTGGAGTTCCTCCAGGTCAGCTCGTATGGCCTCGGCACGGAAAGCTCCGGCAAGGTCAAGGTGATCGGCGGCATGCCGGACAGCGTCGCCGGCCGCGACGTGCTGCTGGTCGATGATATCCAGGACACGGCCCGGACCCTGGCATGGACGCGCGACCTCCTGTTCGCCAATGGTGCCAGGACCGTCCGTACCTGCGCTCTGCTCGACAAGCCGTCCCGCCGGCAGGTCGATTTCGAGGCGGACCACATCGGGTTCACGATCGAGGACTGGTTCGTGGTCGGCTACGGCATCGACTGGGCGGAGCGCTACCGCCACCTGCCCTGGATCGGCCGGGTGGCCTTCGACTGATCCTCACATGCGGTCGATGCGCCATCGGTAGAGGACGGCTGCGACCGAGCTGGCGAGGTTCAGGCTGGATACGCCAGCGCGCATCGGCAAGCAGAAGGTCCGTTCCGCCCGGCGACGCCAGCGGCCGTCGAGGCCGCGGCGCTCCGACCCGAACAGGAGGATCGCGTCGTCCGGAACGGAGCCCGGCCTGAGCGGCGCCCCGTCCGGATCCAAGGCCACCAATGGCCGGCCGCTCGTATCCGGCAAGTCGTCGATATGCAGGATGGGCAGGGCGAAATGCAGCCCCGCCGAGCCGCGCAGACAGGAGCGGTGCCAGGGATCGTGCGGGCCGGTCGTGAGCACGGCCGCGGCATCCGCTGCAGCGGCCGTCCGGATGGTCGCGCCGACATTGCCGTGATGGGTGGGTCGGTCGAGCAGCACGATCGGGCTGCCGGAACACGCCAGCACTTCGTTCAGCCGGTGCGCCGGCGGATCGGCGAATGAAATCACCCCTGTCGGTACGGCGCCGCCCGCCAGAGTCGCAAAGCGGCTGACGGGCACTTCCTCCACCAGTTCCTGCAGCCGGGGCACCAAGTCCGGACAGAGGCTCTCCGCCAGTTCCAACAGTCGCCTGCGGTCCGGGGACAGTGCCTGTCGCACCCGCGCGCCGAAGCGCAGGGCGTGTTTAAGGGCGTGCAATCCTTCCAGCACGATGCCCGCCGTCGTCTGGCCCAGTGGAACACTCCTTCGTTCAGTCCGGATGACCTCAGGGTGCCTAACCGCACTTGGCCGATCAACTGCTTGGTGGGTGCTGGCCAGCGGGAACCATGGCGGAAATAGTAGGTTGAGGGCGCAAGCGGCCGATCCCGTTTCGGGAGAGGACCGCACCGGCTGGCCAATTGGCTCGGGTATCTAAGTGAAGTTGAGGAGCGACGAGATGGCGACAATGAGCAGGTCGGATCACGACCTGGTGCGCGAACCCACGGCGATCGCTGTCGCGGGTGATTCGCGCCGGCGGGTGTCGTGGGGAGCCATCATCGGTGGCGTCGCCATCGCACTTGCCGTGCAGATGCTCCTTTCCATGCTCGGGCTGGGTCTGGGGCTGACCACGATCGAGCCGAACACTGGCGGGACTCCGGACGCCACGTCGATCGGCATCGGTGCCGTCGCCTGGTGGGTGATCTCCGCGCTGCTGGCGCTGCTGGCGGGTGGCTATGTCGCGAGCCGGCTGGCCGGTACCACCAACAAGCGTGACGGCATGCTGCACGGTCTGCTGACCTGGGCCTCGATGCTGATCATCTCCGTGTGGCTCCTGACCTCAGTGGTCGGCAGCGTCCTGGGCGGTGCCTTCAATATGCTGGGCGGTGCCGTCTCGAGCGCCTCCCAGGCCGTGTCGAACGTGGCTCCGCAGGTGGCGGATGCGGCTGGTCTGAGCACTGACCAGATCCAGCAGCAGGTCGATAACCTTCTCCGCGCGAACAACGCGCCGGCGAATCCGGAATCGGCGCGCCAGGAACTGGTCTCGCTGATGGGCCAGGTGGCGACCGGCCAGCAGACCATGGATCAGGTGCGTCCCCGTGCCGTCGAGATCATCTCGCAGCAGGCCGGGATCACTCCGCAGGAAGCTGAGGCGCGTATCCAGGAATTCCAGACCCGCGCCGAGCAGTTCCGAGCCGATGCGGAAGCGACCGCTCGCGAGACGACCGAGGCGACGGCATCGGCCCTTTCCAGCGGTGCTCTCTGGACCTGCCTCGCCCTGGCGCTGAGCGCTATCGCAGCTGCGATCGGTGGCTCGATCGGTACCCGCCGCGAGACCCACGACTATCCGACGACCGGCCGTTACTGACCATCGTCTCCTGATCGGAAAGGGCGGCAGGGAGTTTCTCCCTGCCGCCTTTTCTCGTCCTGAACGCAAGGCGACCGCTCGATCTGCACCCTTGGCCATCGCATCCCGCAGGAAGGTTGCGTCCGCCTGGGTGGACCGTATCGTCGTCCGGCGATGAACGGGGAAGGATGCAGGACCGCATGGCAGCGCTGATCGGCAGCAGGATTTATGACGATGCCATCTACGCCACCGATGAGCCGGTCCCGAGCCTGTGGGAAGCGACTGCAGGGCCGCCACCCGCCGATGACGGCCCGCTCGTCGGCGAGAGCGAAACGGAGGTCGCGGTCATCGGCGGCGGCATTGCCGGGCTGTCACTGGTCTGGCACCTGACCCGCCGCCACGGTATCGCTGCTACGGCGCTCGATGCCGCCAAGATCGGATGGGGCGCTTCGGGGCGGAACGGCGGCTTCGTCAGCATGGGCTACACCAAGCGCTCCCTCGACGACCTCACCGCGACCTACGGGGCAGAGGATGCCCGCACCGTGTTCGAGGCGCAGAAAGCCGCCTGTGCCTATGTGATCGACGTCGCCAGGAGCGAGAATCTGGACGTTGATCTGTCCGGGCGCGGAGAATTCATCGTGGCCCACAAGCCGGACCGCCTGAAAGGCCTCGCCGCGAAGAGCAGTGCCATGCGCAGCCTGTTCGGCGAGGATTGGCCAGTCATCTCCAAGGACGAACTGCGCGCGCGGGGCTATGCCGGCCCGGAGGCGCACGGTGCGATCTACGTGCCGCATGGGACGGGCCTGCATCCCCTGAAATACACCTATGGGCTCCTGCAGCTGGCACGTTCCCATGGCGGCAAGGTGCATCCTCAGTCAGCTGTGGTGCACTGGGAGCGGGATGGGGCAGGGGCCCATGTCCTCCACATCCAGGGCGGCGGGCGCCTGAAGGCGAAGACGGTGGTCGTCGCTACGAACGGCTTCACTACGGAGGGTCTGGACGGTCGGTTCGACGGCGTGACACTGCCAGCGCTGTCCAACATCCTGGTGACTCGTCCACTGAGCGAGGCCGAACGGCAGGCCCAGGGCTATACGACCGACGTTCCCGTGGCCGATAGCCGCAACCTCCTGTTCTACATCCGGCTCCTGAAGGATGGCCGGCTGCTCTTCGGTGGCCGGGGAGGCACCAGTGCCACCAAGACGGCCGGCGAGCGCTACTGGGCTTACATGCACAAGCGGCTGCAGGAGGTGTTCCCCGCCTGGAAGGACGTCGAGATCAGCCATCGCTGGCGGGGTTTCGTCTGCCTGACCGCCGATCTGGTCGGCAGGGTCGGGCTGTTCCCGCAGGACCGGTCGACCGGGTTCCTGTTTGGCTGCCATGGCAGCGGCGTCGCTATGTCCGGCTATGCAGCGAAGTTTCTGGCATCCGAGATCGCCGGTGCCGGCTTCAACGAGCCGTTCCCAATGTGCTTTCGCCGCCCGCCCGTGCGCTTCCCAGTTCCTTCCCTGCGTGTTCCAGCACTTGCTGCCGCCTATGCATGGTATCGCATCAAGGACGAAATCCTGCCCGCCTGAATGGCTTCAAGGCCGCGGGAACTACAGGGGAGCTTCTGTTGACTGCACCGCGCGACATCACGATCTGGCTGCAGGACATCCAGGACGCCACGAACGAGGCTCTGCATTTCCTGGGAGCGGTGGACCTCGAGCACTATTTGAGCGACCGCATGCGCTGCCTGGCCGTGGAGCGGCTGCTGCTCCTGATCGGGGACGCGGCGCTCAAAGCAGGTCAGCAGGATCCTGCTGCCATGGAAACCCTGCGGGACCTGCCGAAGATCGTGGCGCTACGCAACCGGATCGCCAACGGCTACTGGCTAACCGATCATCACCTGGTGCACGGGTTGGCCGAGCGGGTCCTCCCGGATCTCCTGACAGACCTGCAGCGGCTGCTGGAGCGGATCGACGCTGGACGGGCAGAGAGTCGCTACGAGGCAGGCGAGACCCAACCCGATTGATGCACCCCTTCATCGAGGCCAAGCTGCCGGAGATCAAGGGACTCTGCCGACGCTATGGAGTGGCGCGGCTGGAACTGTTCGGCTCAGGCGCGCGGGATGATTTCGACCCGGGTCGCAGCGACGTGGACCTCTTGGTGGAGTTCGGCATTTCCCCTGCCGGAATGGCCCTGACCGAACGGCATTTCGGGCTCCTCTCCGAGCTGGAGGCTTGCCTCGGATGCCGTGTCGACCTCATCGCACGCCGGGCGATCCGCAACCGGCGTTTCCTGCCGGCGATCCAGGCTGACTTGCACTGCCTTCATGAAGCGCCCGGACATAACAAGCTTTTGACACCGGACGGATGAACATCGTCCGTTCATGCACGGGAATGGAGGGCATCGGATGAAGTATGCAGTTTGGCTGGTAGTGGCGCTGGCGCAACTGGCAGGCCTGCCGATGGCGAGTGCCGAGACGGCCCGCATCCGCGGAACACTGATCGAATTCGACGTGAGCAAGATCACGGTCGCCAAGCGGGATGGCGGCGTGGAGCCGATCGGCATCGACAGCAACACCCGGTACCTGTCGGTGACGCCGGTCGGCATCGACGCGATCAAGCCCGGCAGCTATATCGGCGTGGCCGGACTGCCGCAGGCGGACGGCACGATCAAGGCGCTGGGTGTGATGGTGTTCCCGGAACAGGCGCGCGGCATGAACGAAGGCAGCTTTCCCTGGGACCTGCAGCCGGAGAGCACCATGACCAATGCCACAGTCGCTAAGGTCGAGACCGCAGCCAGCGGACGTGAGGTCCAGGTAACCTACAAGGGCGGGAGCCAGACCATCGAAATCGTCGATGCCGGCGCGATCGCATCGTTCGCGCCGGCCAGCGAATCGGCCTTGGTGGAGGGGGCCAAGGTCACCGTGTTCGTTGAGCAGGGGGCCGGCCTGCCCACGGCGCGCAGCGTGCTAGTCGGCAAGGACGGCTTCACGCCGCCCAACTGATCGCAGTCTCGTATCAGGCGCGCCGCCGTCGCGACTTCGCGAAGGTATCGAACGCCACGGCGAGCACGATGATCAGGCCGATGATGATCTGCTGCACGTAGGGGCTGACGTTGTTCAGCACGAGCCCATTCTGCAGCACGCCGATCAGGATCGTGCCGATCACCGTGCCGAAGATCGTGCCGACCCCGCCGAACAGGCTGGTCCCACCGATGACGACAGAGGCGATCACGATCAGCTCATAGCCCTGGCCGGCGACTGCCTCGGCCGAGTTCAAGCGGGCTGACAGGATGAAGCCCGACAGGCCCGCCATGAAACCCATGATCACATAGACTGACATGGTGATGCCGCGCACGTTCAGACCCGAGAGTCGCGCAGCCTCAGGATTGCCACCGATCCCGTAGATGTGCCGACCATAGCGGGTGTAGCGCAGGATGACGTGGGCCAGCACGGCGAAGGCCAGAAAGACCATGACCGGTACGGGAATGCGCCCGATGAGCGGCAGTTCAAACAGATAGCCCTGGCCCCACCAGGTATAGCCAGCGTCGAAACCTGAGATCGGACCGCCGCCGGCCATGAGCAGGGCAGCACCTCGGAATGCCGACATGCCGCCTAGCGTCACGACGAATGGCGGGACTTTCAGTCTGGTGATGGCAAAGCCTTGCAGGGCACCTGCCAGCGTGCCGCACAGGACGGCGATCAGCATGGCGAGCGGCCAGCCATAGCCGAACTCCGTGGCATCGGCCCCAGCCGTGAACCGATTGGCAAGACCACCCTTGGCAATCGCTGCGGCCGCAAGCCCCGCAAAGGCCACGATCGCACCAATCGAGAGGTCGATGCCAGCCGTCAGGATCACGAAGGTCATGCCGGTGGCCAGCAGGCCATAGATCGAAACCTGGCGCATCACGTTGACGAGGTTGAGCGGCAAGAGGAAGCGGGGCGTCAACCAGGCGAAGATACCCATCAGCACCAGCAGGAAGATCAGCGGTGCATAAGTAGCCAGCAGACCGAACAGGTCTACGCCGTTGTTCTTGGTTTCGCCTGCGGAAGTCGTCGCCGTCGCCATGTTCTGTCTTGTCCTGCCTCAGGCGGCTGTCTTGGTATGCGTGAACAGATACATCAGGCTTTCCTCGGTCGCCTGTTCGCGCTCGATCTCTCCGCTGATCTGCCCCTCGCGCATGGTTACGATCCGGTCCGCCAGCCGCATGAGTTCGGGCAGTTCGGACGAGATGACGATCACCGCAATGCCGGCCGCGGCCAGTTCGAACAGCAGGTGATGGACCTCGTTCTTGGCCGCGATGTCGATCCCTCGGGTCGGCTCGTCGACGATCAGGACGCGCGGGTTGAGCGCCAGCCAGCGTGCCAGCACGACCTTCTGCTGGTTGCCGCCCGACAGGTTGGATACGAGCTGTTCACCATTGGCCATCCTGATCGAGAGCTTGCGCCGGTAGGTATCGACCAGCTCCCGCTCCTTCCTGCCGGAAACGAAGCCGAGCCGGTCGGTGATGGCATCCAACGCGGTCATCGACAGGTTCGGGCGGATTGCAAGCGACAAGAACAGCGCCTGCTGCTTGCGGTCCTCCGGCACCAGTCCGATCCCGTGGCGGATCGCATCCTGTGGCGTGGAGATCCTGACCTCCTCGCCATTGACGAGGATCCGCCCGGCATCGATGGGATCAGCACCGAAGATGGCGCGGGCCAGTTCGGTCCGGCCCGCACCAATCAGCCCGCCAATGCCGAGGATCTCGCCGGTATAGGCGGTCAGCGACACGTTCCGCACACGAACCGCATGCGGGTCATTCGTGTCACCCATCCGGGTAAGCCCTTCGACCTGCAGCATGGCAGTATCGCGCTTGGCGACGCGGCCCCCGCGGCCATGCAAGGCCACCTCGCGGCCGACCATCATGCGGATGACGTCGTCGACCCGAACATCCTTCACCTCGGAAGACCCGACCAGGCGGCCATCGCGCAGCACGGTCAGCCGGTCGCAGATATGCATGACCTCATCCAGCCGATGGGTCACGAACACGACAGCGATTCCGTGGCTCTTCAGGTCGTTGATGATCCGGAACAGCCGCTCGACCTCCGTCTCGGACAGGGCCGAGGTCGGCTCGTCCATGATCACGAGCTTGGCTTTCATCGAGAGCGCCTTGGCGATCTCGACCATCTGCTGCTCGGCAACCGAGAGATCCTTGACCAGACGGCGAGGGTCCATGTTCAGGCCCACCCGCGCCGTAACTGCGCGCGCCTGCTCGTTCAGAGCCTTCCAGTCGACGAAAGGACCGCGAGTCGGCTCGCGCCCGACGAATACGTTCTCGGCGATGGACAGGTTCGGGAGGAGGTTGAACTCCTGGTAGATCGTGACGATGCCGAGGGCCTGGGCATCCACCGGACGCCTGATCTCGACTGGCCGTCCGTCCAGCTCAATGGTGCCTTCGTCCGGCAGGTGCGCGCCTGCCAGGATCTTGAGGAGGGTCGACTTGCCGGCGCCGTTCTCGCCCAGCAGTGCATGAGCCTCGCCGGCACGGACATCAAAGCCCACATCCGTCAGCGCTTGCACGCCGGGAAAGCGTTTGCTGATCCCCTGGACGCGGAGAAAGGGCGTGACGTTCGAGCTGTTCACCGCGATCCACAATTCGCTGCAGAGGCGGGCGACGGCATGGAGACCATCGCCCGTGTCCTATGGCTTCCTGGAGCTTACTTGAGTTCCCCGAGGCGCTCGGCCTTGTCGAGGTTCTCCTTGGTCAGGACAATCGGCGTGAGCAGCACGAGGGACTGCTCGGGCGACTTCCCGTTCTGGATGTAGTCGACCAGGATCTGCACGGCCTTGCGGCTCTGGCCGCCCGGGAACTGCTCGACCGTACCGGCCAGACCGCCGTCGCGCACGGAAGCCAGCGCCTCAGGCAGGGCATCAAAGCCGACGATCTTGATGTCGTTCAAGCCGCGCGACTTGACTGCCTCGAGGGCGCCCAGCGCCATGTCGTCGTTCGCCGCGATGATGACGTCCGGCGGATCCTGCATGCCGGCAAGGATCGATTCGGTGACCGACAGGCCCTGGTCGCGGGCGAAGTTCGCGGTCTGCTCCGCGACGATCTGGTACTTGTCCTTGTGCTGGTCGAGGACGTTGTGCAGGCCCTTGTTGCGGTCGATCGCGGGCGACGCACCGGGCTGACCCTGCAGGTTGATGATCTTGGCCCCATCCGGGTAGTTCGCGAGCAGCCACTCCCCCTGAGCTTCGCCGCCCTTGACGTTGTCGGCACCGACATGGGCCAGGATGCCTTCCACGCCGTCGACCCGGCGGTCGACCGTCACGACGGGGACATTGTTTTCGACGGCGGTCGCCAGGGCCGGCGCCATCGCATTCACGTCGGATGGGCTGATCACGATGCCTTGGACGCCCTGGACAATGGCCGCCTCGACGTCGGCGGTCTGCTTGGGCGCGCTGTTCTGACCGTCGCTGTCGATGGTCTTCACGCCGAGCTTGGTCGCCTCGTCTTTGATCTCCTTCAACATGTGCACGAAGAAGGGAAAGGTCAGCGACGGCACGGAGGCCAGGATAGTGGCGTCCTGGGCACGGGCCGAGATGCCGGCAAACGACACGCCAGCGAGCAGAACGGCAGCGGCAAGGGCGCTGCGCCGGACGATCATCATGAAACGAACCTCCCAAGTCCCGCGACTCGGCGGCCGCGTTGCCTGGGAAGTTAGCCGCAGCCTTCTAGAGATAAAAGTCGGATTTTTCAGACGCAGCGTGCGAGGCCGGTTCCGATCATGGCATCCCGCGTGACGGTCTCCGCCAGCCGCTCTTCGCTCCAGCCTTCCGTGCCGACGGGCCGGTTCGGGATCACCATATAGCGCAGTTCGGCGGTACTATCGTGAACGTCGACCCGGACGTCCGCGGGGAGATCGACTCCGAACTCCCGCAGCACGGCGCGGGGCTCCCGGACCATGCGCGACCGGTAGGCCTTCGACTTGTACCAGTCGGGCGAGCCACCCAGGAGAAATCGCGGATAGCAGGAGCACAGGGTACAGACGATGACGTTGTGCAGGTCCGGCCGGTTCTCGACGGCTCGGATCGGGATGGCGCCGGCGTCGATGCCCAGGTCGCTGGCCGCCCGATTCACATCAGCGAGCATGAGCTCCCTGAAGACAGGATCCAGCCATGCCCGCGCCACCAGCCGGGCCCCAGCGGCTGGGCTGGCGGCATCGATCACCTCCAGCGTCCGGTGGATGTCGGCTGTCGTGCACAGGCCCTTGGCGACCATCAAGTCCGCCACCGCCTCGGTCAGTGCCATGTGCCAGGACAGCGGCGCATCCTCGACGTCCGGCTGGCGCGGATGGGGATGATGATGCTCGTGTTCGGCATCATGTGAGTGGGCGTGATCCTGGTTCATCGAAGGGGCTCCAGCCAATGCTCGTAGAGGTCGACGATGACGGCGTCACCCGCCTCGCCCTCGTAATCCGGCCATAGCTCTGCCTGCCGGAAGCGCACCCGCCATACGGGCTGGTCCACGCCGCGGCGACCGTACGCCATCATCTCTGCGTCCGGCATCCGGCCGGCCAGGGCTTCGACGATGCCTTCTCGTCCGCGCACGAAACTGGGCGTGCGATGGTGGCCGGGGGGATCCAGGTGCAGCACGCGCACATGGTCCCCCTTCTTCAGGGTCATGGCCCCGTTCCGGCATGACGTGCCCGAGCGGCATCCATCGCCTTGCCGATCTCCATGGGCGTGGCCACGCCCTTTTCCAGCAGCAGGTTCCCAGCAGCCTGGATCCAGCGCTCGTAGTAGCTGAGTTGCTCGTACGCGCCTGGTCCCAGTTCCTCGATCGCCCGCCGCATCTCGTCGAGCGTGAACACCTTCGCTCCAATCAGAAGGCGCATGATCGCGTCGACCTTCTTTTCCCAAGGGGCATAGTCATGGGCTGCCTGATCGATGGGTCCACCCGGTAGACCACCGACATCGTGGATGCGCTGCATGAAGGTGAGAGCCTCATGATTGTTTGCAGGCGCCAACCTGCTCTTGTTGCACATTGCCCGCAATGTCGCAGGTACCGGTTCGGCATCATGTCTTGAGAGTTTTGCGCTCGCACTCGCAGGCCACCGGAGGCTATCCCACAAGGACTCGAAGTGACCGATCTTGGGCCTCAGCCACCTTGATTCGTGTCCGGATGGCGGCACCGTGAAGTGCCTGAGTCCGGTCATTTCCAGTCGACTTCGTGGCGTGCGACAATTACCGGAACAGACGAAAGATGGGCGTTGACGTCCGAGGAGATCGGCTGACGGACAAGCCGCAAGACCTTTCCTGGCGGGACCGGTTCGCGTCCCTGCGTCCCGGGATTGTTGGGGCGGCGGCAGCGCTGGTCATTGTCATCGTCTTCGGCGCTGGCGCTTCGTGGTTCCTTTGGCGTGACCGAAGCGAAGTACTCGCCGGCACGCGCGCCGAGCTGACCTCGAGCGCCACGGCCGGTGCCGGGATGGTGGAACGCGGCGTAGGCACAATCGACATCGTGGTGTCGCTGGCCATCGACGAGTTCGCCAGCGGCCAGATGGGCCTGGAGGATCTGAAGGCGTGGTTGCTGCGGCAGTCTAGCTATAGCAACGCGCTCTCTTCCCTGAGCAGCCTTTTCCTGGCCGACGCGCAAGGCATCGTGACCTTTTCGGGAAGCAACCCGGCCGTCATTGGCCTGAACGCCAGCGACCGCGACTACTTCACGGTTCACCGGAACGCGTCGGGTGCACGCGGCATCTTTATCGACGCCCCACTGATCGGCAGGGTCAAGCCGCATCGGCGGTTCGTTCCGATGACTTGGCCACTCCGGACGTCGGCAGACGGCAGGTTCGCCGGCATCGTCGGTGTGGTGGCTCACTCCGAGTCCTACGCGGACGTCTTCTCGATTCTGCTCACGCAGCCCGATCAGATCATGGTGCTGATCGACCCGCTTGGACGGATCTATGCCATGGATTCGCTCCATTGGCCCTCCCTGGATCGAGAACCGCCCCGACCAGACTTCCTCTTGGCCCCGAGCGACCAGCGGGGCTCGAACTCCGGCATGTTCCGTTCAGACGATTATCTTGTTGCCCGAACGGAGGTGCGTGGGCTGGGGCTCCAAGTCGCGACGGCGGTACCGGTGGTGTCCGTGCTGAAGGCTTGGTGGGTGAGGACCTGGATTGCGGCCGTTCTCATCGGACTCGCTGGCCTCGGTACCGGCGTGCTGGCCGGCCTGCTGCACCGCTATGTGCGGGAACTTCGTCGAGCCGCAACGGCCGCGCAGGTGGCACAGGCGCGGGCGGAGGCGGGCGACCGGGCCAAGGCCCAGTTCCTGGCTGCCATGAGCCATGAGATCAGGACGCCGATGACGGGCGTGCTCGGCATGGCCGACCTGCTGGCTGCCGAGCGGCTGAAGCCACGACAGCAGGCCTATCTGCAGGCGATCCGAACGTCCGGCCGGCACCTGTTGAGCGTCATCAACGACGTACTCGATTTTTCGCGCTTCAATGCCGGTGGGCTCGTCCTGGAGGACATCGACTTTTCGGTGGCGCAGATCGGCGAGCAGACGCGCTCGATCCTGGCGCCGACCGCCAGGGACAAGGGCCTCCGACTGACGTTCGACCTGAGTCCGGACCTCCCGGTCACCCTGCGGGGTGACCCGACGCGGCTGCGTCAAATCCTGGTCAACCTCGTCGGCAACGCTCTGAAGTTCACCAGCGAAGGGGGCGTCGATGTGCGCATCTTCGCCAAGGACATGAACGACGAGCAGGTGCTGTGCCGCTTCGAGGTGGAGGATACAGGCATCGGCATACCTTCGGATCGCCTGGACGACCTTTTCCAGGCGTTCACACAGGCGGACCTGTCGACCACCCGGAAGTACGGCGGTAGCGGCCTGGGACTCGCGATCTGCCGACAGCTCGTGCACGCCATGGGAGGGAAGATCGGCGTCAAGAGCGACGTCGGCCAAGGCAGCCTGTTCTGGTTCGAAGTGCCGCTCGATCACGCCAGGGCCGAACCCATCCCGCACAGCGTGACGTGGCAGGAGGTGGCATCGCGACCGCTGCGGATCCTCGTCGCAGAGGATGTCGAGATCAACCGGGACCTTATCCAGGCGGCGCTCGGTCGCGACGGGCATGAGCTCGTCCTGGTGGAGAATGGCCAGGAAGCGGTGCGGATGGCGGGGCAGGAGCAGTTCGACGTCATCCTCATGGACGTGCAGATGCCGGTCATGGACGGCATCGAGGCGACACGCCGGATCCGTGCGCTGCCTCCTCCTCGCAACGCTGTGCCGATCCTAGCACTGACGGCGAACGTGATGGAGGCCGAGCGCAAGCGCTGCCGCGAAGCCGGCATGAACGAAGTCTTCACAAAGCCCGTCGTCTGGCCGGAGCTGTTCGCGGCACTCGGCGCGATCTCCCAGGGGAAGCCGTCTGGATCGCGGCAGGCCTGCCAGGAACAGGTAGAGTTAGCCCTTCTCGACGAGGAACGGATCGGCAGCCTGGGCAGCATGGCAGGGCCGGCTAAGCTCGCTGAGTTCCTGAGCAATGCGATGATGTCGGCTGAACAACTTCATGGCGAGATCATGGAAGCGGGCCCCGAGCCTGCCGCCGTCGCCAAGCTGGCCCATCGCCTCGCCGGGACTGCGCCGAGCTTCGGGTTGACGCGGATCGGAACCATCGCCCGGGAGGTCGAGCAGAGAGCGCTCATTGGGGAGCACGATGCGGCATTGATCGGCAACCTCGGGATCGCAGTTGCCGAGACGCGGCAGGAATTGGTCCGGCGCGAACTGGTAGCTGCCACCTGAGCGCCTGGGCCGTCAGGCATCCGGCTATGCTCAAGCAAGGGCTCACCAAGAGCCGCTAAGCTGACGTCCGAGGCCAATCCTATTTGACGCGCAAGGATGGGGTCTTAACCCTGGACAAGCTCCCACGGCATCGCGACGGGGTGTTGCCTGCATTCAGCCCCAAAAGGACGTGGCCGTGCCAGGAGCTCGTTACGGTTATTCCTGCTGGTCAGCTGCTTTTGTTTTTTAGTGGGTTATTCAATTTTTTCACGATGCTCGTTTCCAGTAGCTGGTCACGATCGTCGGACTTGCGGCGGCATTGCGCTGGTCTTGCCGGAGCCAGACGTCAGGGCATCTTGCATGGTGCAAGACGGAAGGGTGCCCCGGGCTCGATGCCGGTCAATTCCCGTACGCTGCGGCAGGTTCCGTCCTGGCAGATCTGCCAATCCGACGTCGCGCCACTGCGGGCGAAGACCAGTTCCCGCTGTGGCGGTAGGGCTGGCCGCCATGTCCAGCCTTGCCCGTTCCATGCGGCGCCCTCGCCGGGCTCCATGCCGGCCCCGCTGCCCTCGACCGTGGCAGACAGAGCCTCAAGACCTTGTTCGGTGACCCGCCACTGCTCGGACCAGCGCGTCATCTGGACGCTGTGAACCCAGCGCAGTTCGATCTCGGCCTTGCCGAGATCGAAGATCAGGCCGGCTGTCGCGAGACAGATCGTGAGCGGGTCCGCCACCAGTGCCATCCCAGCAGGAGTGCGCTCAAACCGAAGCCCATCTCATCCGTGATGGGCAGGGCCGTGACCAGGAGCGACGCCGCGACAGCGGCAAGGATCCGCTCCGCCCAGTTCAACGGGCCTAGCAGCCATCCTACGGTTGCACCTCCCCAGAGTCCGATCGAGATCACTGCCTTCAGCACGACATAGGCCGTGGCGACGTAGTCGTCGCCCTGCAGCATCAAGGCTGGCGAGTAAACGGCCATGAACGGCACCACGTAGCCGGCAATTGCGATGCGTGTGGCTGTGAAGCCGATCCACATGTGCGAGGCGCCGGCAATGGGCGAGGCGGCGAGCGCAGCCAGCGCCACCGGTGGCGTCAGGTCCGCCATGATCCCGAAATAGAAGACGAACATGTGGCTGACGATCAGCGGCACGCCGAGTTCGGCTAGCGCCGGGCCGGCGATCGAGGCCGTGATAATGTAGTTCGGGATTGTCGGAATGCCCGTGCCCAGGATCAGGCAGGCGACCATGGTCAGGAGGAGCGAAAGGAGCAGCGAGTTCTGGCCGACATCCACGATCCAGCCCGCGAAGTTGGAGGCAACGCCCGTCAGCGTGAGCGTGCCGACGATGGTGCCCACCAGCGCGCAGGCCACACCCACGGGCAAGGCGTGTCTCGCACCATCGGCGAGAGCGTCCCGGCAGAGCAGCAAGGTGGCGCGCCCGCCGGACGTGAACAGGCATACACCGACGAGCAGCAGGATCAGGATTGCGATGATGCCGATGCCGTAGCGGCCAAATCCGGCAGCACCGAGACCAAGCAGCACCCAGAACACGATGCGCAGCGCCTGGACGGGGATCTGGCCCGCGACAGGGGCGCCGAGCACCACCAGGGCCGTCAGCGCAAGCCCGACCGTGCCAGCGAACACGGGCGTGTAGCCAGTGAACAGCAGCCAGACCAGGGCCGCGAGCGGCAGGATCAGGAACCAGTCCCGCCGGAGCGCACCCAAGGCGCTTGGGCAGTCCTTCTTCGGCAGTCCGACCAGGCTGCGCTTGCCGGCTTCCAGATGGACGATCCAGAACGCCGTGGCGAAGTAGAGAGCGGCCGGAATGGCCGCGGCGATGGCGATCTCGACATACGGAACGTCGATCGTCTCGGCCATGATGAAGGCGACCGCTCCCATGACCGGCGGCATGATCTGCCCGCCCATGGACGCGGTGGCCTCGACGGCGCCGGAAAATGCGGCCGGGTAGCCGAACCGCTTCATGAGCGGGATCGTGAACTGCCCGGTGGTGACGACGTTCGCCACGCCGCTGCCGTTGATCGTGCCCATCAGGCCGGACGAGATCACGGCGACCTTGGCCGGGCCACCCTTGGTGTGCCCGACGGTGCCCATTGAGATGTCGTTGAAGAGGCGAATCATGCCGGCGCGTTCGAGGAACGCTCCGAACAGGATGAACAGGAAGATGAAGCTGGAGCTGACGTAGATCGCTGTGCCGTAGATGCCTTCGGTGCCCAGGTACATCTGGTCGACGACCTGGACGAAGTCGTAGGGCCGATGATCCAGTGGCGGCCGCAGGTACTCGCCGAACAGAGCGTAGAGGATGAAGGCGCCGCAGATGATCGGCAGGGCCAGCCCAAGCAGCCGGCGCGACGCCTCGAACACCAGGACGGTCACGGCCACGCCGACCACCAGATCCATGATGGTCGGGTCGCCCGCGCGCACGATCAAGGCGTCGTGGTAGACCCAGTGGTAGAGGCCCAGCACGAACCCGACGATGCCGAGGACCCAACCGGTCAATCGCAGCGTCCTGCTCCGTTCCCGCTCGGCCAGCAGGGCGAAACAGAGCAGTAGCAGGAAGCCGACATGGACGCTGCGCACGACCATGGACGGCAGGGGCGACAAGGCGGCCGTCCAGAGCTGGAAGGCCGAGAATGCCAGCGCGATCCCGAGCAAGGCGAGCCTTGCGGGGCCTCTGCCGAACGTCAGGACCCCGGGATCGTCTCCTGCTGCCAGTCCACTCAGAGCTTCATTCCCTTCTCCGAGTAGAATTTCTCCGCGCCAGGGTGGAGCGGGACCGGCATGCCTGCGAGGGCACCATCCAGTTTCATCGCCTTGGCCGCGGCATGGGCGGCCGCCATCTGATCCAGGTGGCCGAAGAGTTGCACGGTCATCTGGTAGCCGAGTTCCTCGGAAACATCGCTGTGGGTGACGAGGTAGTTCGGCACGGCGGCGGTGGCGGCGTCCGCATCTTGCCCCGCATAGGTGCCGGCCGGAATGGTGACGGCATAAAACGGCTTGCCGATCTTCTCGACCAGTGTCGCGTCGATCGGCACCACGCTGATGGCGACCGAACTGGCCAGATCGCGGATCGAGGCGACGCCCAGGCCGGCCGACTGCAAGGTCGCGTCCAGCTGCCGGTTCTTCATCAGTTCCACCGACTCGGCGAACGGCAGGTACTCGACCTTGCCCAGATCGTCATAGGACATGCCGGCTGCACCCAGCACCGCGCGCGCGTTGAGCTCGGTGCCTGACTTGGGCGCACCGACCGACAGGCGCTTGCCCTTCAGGTCGGCGAGCGAAGTGATCCCGCTTTCCTGAAGCGCCACGATCTGGATGTAGTTCGGGTAGATGGCCGCGATCCCGCGCAGCTTGTCGAGCTTCTGCTTGAAGCCCGCTTCCTCGCGGCCGTTCCAGGCGTCGATCAGGCTGTCGCCCAGCGTGAACGCGATCTCGCCCTTGCCCTGCTGGAGGAGGTTGAGATTCTCGACGGACGCCTTGGTGGCCTGCGCGGAGGTGCGGGCACCTTCGATCGTGTCGCCATAGATCTTCGCCAGCGCCACACCGAGCGGATAGTAGACACCCGACGTCCCACCGGTGAGGACGGTGACATATTCCGCGGCACGCAGGTCGCGGCCAGCAAGGGATGCACCAGCAAGAGCGGTGCCGAGGAGGAGGCGTCTGTCGAGCATGTCCGTATCCCTGTCCCTGATCTAAGACCACGCGTCGTGTGCGAGGATGCTTGACCGAACTGAGGCGGCACGTCCATCCGTCGGTTGACGCATCGGCGCAAAGGCCGTGGGAGGAACGATGGGCGGAATACCTGCTGCGCTCGGACGCGCGGTCTATGCCGAGATCGACGAACCGGCCTCAGGCGATGTGCTTGCGCAGGCGGCCGCATGGCTGGCACGGCTGGAGCCATGGTTCGGGACCTGCCGGTCGATCGGCATCACCCGGCACAGCATAGGCGCCACCGAGGTCACCGTGGTCTCCGCTGGTCACGAAGCAGACAGCGCGATCATCGTTCATCTGGCAACAGGAAGGCCGGCAGCCATAGGAACGCGGGTTCGCGTCGAGGGTGCTGCCGCTACCTTGCAGATGGACGGTCGCGGTGCTCGCGTGACCACGAAAGGACAAGTGCTAGCCACCGGCGCGATCGAACTGCCTGCCCGGGATCCGGCCAGGGCGGCTGTTCTGAACGAGGTTCTGGCCCGTGCGTTGACGAGCAGGGAAGTGGAGACGGTGAATGGTTGACAAGGTGCTGCTCGTCACTGGCGGCGGGCGCGGGATCGGTGCCGCAATCTGCCGGCTGGCGGCGCGGGATGGCTGGGACGTTGCGATCAACTACGCTGCCAGGCCGGAGCCTGCCGAGGAGGTCGCGGCGGCGGTTCGTGCAGCCGGGCGAAAGGCGGTCACCATTCCGGGCGACGTGGCCGACCAGGAAGCGGTCGTGAAGATCTTTGATCAGGCGGAGCAGGCTCTCGGCAAGCTCAGCGGCGTCGTCGTCAATGCAGGGATCGTGAACAAGGCGGCCCCGCTGGTCGACATCCCCATCGCCGAGATCCGTCGGGTGATCGACGTCGACCTGCTGGGTGCGATCTGGACAGCCCGTGAAGCGGTGGTGCGCATGGCGAAGTCCCGGGGCGGGCAGGGTGGCGTCATCGTCAACATCTCCTCGATGGCTGCGATCTTCTGCGGCGCCGGCGGGTTCGCCCCTTACGGTATTGCCAAGATTGGCGTCGATGCACTGACCGAGGGGCTGGGCAAGGACATCGCCCATGAAGGGATCCGGATCTGCGGGCTCAGGCCCGGATTGATCGACACCGACATCCAGCACGACACAGGAATCGAGAAGCGGCTGGAGCGGTTCGGTCCGACCGTGCCGATGGGCCGGCCCGGCACTGCGGACGAGGTGGCGGAAGCGGCGATCTGGCTTCTATCAGAAAAGGCCAGCTACGTCACCGCGACGACCTTCAACGTATCAGGCGGGCGCTAAGGCACGCCTTGCTAAAGCTCAAGCCGGCCAGCTCCCATATCTCGCTGGATGCCTCGGATCCCTCGTTCTTCCAGGATCCCTACCCGGCTTATGCCGTGGTTCGGCAGCAATGCCCGATCTTCTTCTGGGAAGAATACGGGCAGTGGTGCTTCAGCCGTATCGCCGACGTCGACGCCATCCTGCGCGACCGCCGGTTCGGCCGGGACATCTTCCATGTCGCGAGCCGTGCCGAGTTGGGATGGCCGGAGACGCCGGCGCATCTGGCGCCGTTCTATGCCGTCGAGGCCCACTCCATGCTGGAGCGGGAGCCACCTGTGCATACGCGGCTGCGGGCACAGGTGAACCGCAGCTTCGTGTCGCATCGGATCGAGGCGATGCGTCCACGCGTCGAGCAGTTGGCCAACGAGTTGATCGACCGTTTCCCCGCCGACCAGCCTGTGGATCTTCTTGCGGCCTACTGCACGCCGATCCCGATCACCGTGATCTGTGAGCTGTTGGGCGTGCCGGTGGACAAGGCGTCCGAGCTTCTGACTTGGTCGCATCGCATGGTCGCGATGTACCGGTTCGGGCGGACCCGGCAGGACGAGGATCTGGCGGTTGCGGCCAGCGAAGCCTTCGTGGCGTTCTTGCGGGCGCACGTGGCGGAACGGCGCCGCGTGCCTTGCGGCGACCTGATCAGCCAGCTTGCCGGCATCTGGAGCAAGGCCGAGCGCCTCTCGGACGACGAACTCATCTCCACCTGCATCCTGCTGCTGAACGCGGGCCACGAGGCAACGGTCCATGCGCTGGGCAATGGCATCAAAACGCTGATCGAGCAGGAGAGGGACCCGGCAAGGCTGTTCGCCAACGACGCGCTGGCCGCGGAGACGGTGGAGGAGATCCTCCGATTCGATCCGCCCTTGCACATGTTCAGCCGCTTCGCCCTGGAGGATCTGGAGATCGCAGGTCTGGCGCTTCGGAAGGGCGACAGGGTGGGGCTGCTGCTTGGCTCCGCTGGCCGTGACGACGCACGCTTCGTCGATGCCCAGCGCTTCGACCCGGCCAGGAGCGAGAAGCGCCACGTGGCGTTTGGGGCCGGGATCCATTTCTGCCTTGGGGCGTCCCTGGCCAGGCTGGAGATGCAGGTGGCGCTGGCCGTGCTGTTCAGGCGCTGCCCCAGGATCGATCTGGCCGAGCGGCCGCGGTATCGGAACAGCTGGCATTTCCACGGGCTGGAACGCCTGCTCGTCAGCTGCGGACGAACCGGCAAAGCCGCAACGAGTTGCCGTCAGATCGGATAGTAGTCGAGCTGTTCGCCCCGCGTCTTGAAGCTCGTGCGGATGAACCGGCCCTTGGCATCGTACCAGATGAATCCGGAGCGGCCCTGCGGACTGGTCAGTTCGTACCGGATGCCCTCGACGCTGCGTCCGTTGCCGAGATTGACCATCTCCTTCTTCGGCCCGCCATCGGCCTTCATCCTGATCAGGTCGGTGGTCTGGGTGTCGATCACCGCCGGCTGCCTGACGATGTCCTGGTTCCAGAACGAGATGTCGGTCATCGTCCCGACCGGCACCTTCAAGCGGCCCTTGGGGCCTTGGACCACGAGCTGGCTGCCGTCGGCCGCGAAGCTGACATCCGAGACGTCGCCGTCATCGGCGATGCGCGACTTGCCCTCGACGAGATGGCCGTCCTGCCAAGTTTCGACCGCATCCTGCTTGAACGAGGCGACCGTGATGAACGCCATCTTGACCTTGATGTCGATGGCGGTCGTCACCTTCACGCTGCTGCCCTGCGGCTCGAACCGGATGGCGTGACGGCCGATATCGTCACCCTTGCGGACGACCCTGAACGTGATGTCCTCGAACACAGCGGTGGCCGAGGCAGTCCGAGCAGCGACCAGCGAGCCTGCGGCGGCGATCAGGAGCGTGCGGCGTCGGATCATCAAGGGGTCTCCATGCAAAATGGCGCCAAGCTTCCGGCAGCCTGGGAGGGTGGCGTGGCTGGCTCCGGCGGGCATGGGCCCCTGGCGCCACGTCGCCCCACCCTTTACTGCACCATGTAGCAAGTCGCCGGGCAGCGAAACAGGTCACGCAGGCTTATCCACTGCAAACCGCGGCCAAGAGCGATGTTCGTGGGAGAACAACTGTGGCGTCGACGACAACAAGCCCGAGGCTGCGAGGGGTCATGGTCGGTTGCGGCTTCTTCGCCCGCAACCACCTGCTGGCCTGGCACCACATGGACGGCGTGGAACTGGTGGCCTTGTGCGACCTCGATGCCGGACGCCTGCAGGCTGCCGCCGACCTGATCGAGCAGGCTGGCGGGACCAGGCCGCGACTGTTCGCGGACCTGGACCAGATGCTGCGCGAGGTCCGGCCCGATTTCGTCGATGTCGTCACGACCATGGAAAGCCACGAGGCCCTGGTCGGGATCTGCGCCCGACACAAGGTGCCGACCATCTGCCAAAAACCGTTTGCGCCCGACATCGCGGCCGTGCGGCGGATCGTCGACGTGGCGGGCAGCGCCGGCATTCCCCTGATGGTCCACGAGAACTTCCGGTTCCAGGGGCCGATGATGCAGCTCAAGCAGGTGCTGGACGGCGGTGCCGTCGGACGTCCGGTCGCGGCCAGGCTGTCCTGGCGGTGCGGCTTCGAGGTTTTCAAGGGCCAGCCCTATCTCGCCAAGGTCGACCGTCTGGTCCTGCTCGACCTGGTCATCCACGTGTTTGACCTCGCCCGCTTCCTGTTCGGGGAGGTGGACCGCCTCTTGGCCCGCACGCAGAAGGTCCGCCCCGGTATCGCCGGGGAAGATGGCGCGGTCTGCCTGCTCGAGCATGGCAGCGGCGTGATCAGCGAGGTGCTGGGGTCCTACCACACCAAGATCGACCCGGACCCGTTCCCCGAGACCCTGGTGCGGATCGACGGAACGGACGGGTTCCTGGAGGTCGGCCACGGCTTCGAGATGACCATCACCCGTCACGACGGGACCGAGCAGCGCTCGATCGCGCCGGTGGCCCCGGACTGGGGCGACCCGGTCTGGGCGATGGTGCAGGAGAGCGTGCTCAATACCCAGGCGCACTTCATCGACTGCCTGCGCGAGGGAAGGGAGCCCGCGACGTCGGCGCGCGACAACGAGCGGACCTTCGCGCTGGTGGAGGCCGCCTACCGTTCGGCCGCCCAGGGGCGCTGGGTCGATCTCGCGACGGTCTGAGCCGCTCAGGCGCCCTTGCCGGCGTCCAGGGAAGCGTCGCGGGCAGGCGGCAGGGTTTCCCAGTCATGGCCGGCGGCGACCACGCAGGCCGTGCCGCTAGGGGCCGTGCTGACGATCGTCCAGGTGCCGCTCTCGGCCGAGGCGAAGACCTGCAGAAGGTGGCCATTGGACTGCAGGCCCAGCGAGACCGGTTCTTCCGCATACTCCTCGCGGAGCTGCTGGCGGATCCGGTCATAGCGGCTGCAGGGCAGTTCCAGCATGGCCCCGTCCCCTTCGTCTTCTGCCAGCGCGCCCTGGGCCTGGACCGTTGCCAGGGCAGCCAGGAGAACGACGACGGATCTGCGCGACATCGAGACCTCCGGATCGGCCACGCCACTCGCGTGCCGATGATCGGAGGATGCACGCAGATGATTAAGATCCGGTTATCAAGCCGGCCGCTTCCGGTGCCCTGGCCCAGCTCGCCCGGCGCTTGGCTGCCAGGATGCCGGTCCCGTCGGGGCAGTCTTCCCGGCGCCAACTCTCCGATCGTCATGTAGCCGTCACCAAGCACGCCTAGCCAGCCTGGAGCGGTTCCAGAGAACCGGACGATACAGGCCTTCCGAGGTAGGACATGACAGGCACGAGCGAAGATACTCGCAGGTTCCGTACTTCGCTGCTCGAGGACGTCGTCGGCGAGGGGCACAACCCCACCGACAACCCCACCATGGGCGAGATCATCGCCAAGCGCTTCTCCCGGCGCTCCATGCTGAAGGGATCGCTTGCGGCTTCCGCGATCACCGCGACCGTCGGCCCGGCGGCGCTGATGGCGGCCAAGGAGGCGCAGGCGGCCTCACCGTCGGCCTTCTCCTTCCCCGAGGTCACGGCCGGCGTGGACGACAGGCATCATGTCGCGGACGGCTACGACGCGCAGATCCTGCTGCGCTGGGGTGACCCGCTGTTCGCCGATGCGCCTGCGTTCGACCCGGCCAACCAGTCGGCCGAGGCCCAGGCTCGCCAGTTCGGCTACAACAACGACTATGTCGGCTATATCCCGATGCCCGGTGCCGCCGATCCCTCGGCGCATGGCCTGCTCGTGGTGAACCACGAGTATACCAACGAGCACCTGATGTTCCCGGGCATCGTGAAGATCGTGGACGGCGAGATCGAGGTGGCGCCCGCCGACCAGAAGCGGGTCGACATCGAGATGGCCGCGCATGGTGGCACGATCGTCGAGATCCGGAAGGTGGACGGCGCCTGGCAGGTGGTCCGCGACGGCAAGTACAACCGCCGCATCACCGCGGCCACGCCCATGCAGATCACCGGCCCCGCCGCCGGCAGCGACCGGATGAAGACCAAGGCGGACCCGGAAGGCCGGACCGTGCTCGGCACGATCAACAACTGCGCCGGCGGCGTCACGCCCTGGGGCACCTACATCATGGCCGAGGAGAACTTCCACGGCTACTTCATGGGCGAGCTCCCCGAGGGCCATGCCGAGGCGGCCAACTACAAGCGGGTGGGCGTGCCGGAAGGCACCTACGAGTGGGGCAAGTTCTACGAGCGCTTCGACGTCTTCAAGGAGCCGAACGAGCCGAACCGGTTCGGCTGGGTGGTCGAGGTCGACCCGTTCGATCCCGCCTCGACGCCCAAGAAGCGGACCGCCATCGGCCGCGTGAAGCATGAAGGTGCCGAATCGATCGTCGCCAGGGATGGGCAGGTGGTGCTCTATACCGGCGACGACGAGCGCTTCGACTATATCTACAAGTTCGTGACCGCCGGGAAGTTCGACCCGGCCAACCGCGACGCGAACATGGACCTGCTCGACCAGGGCACGCTCTATGTCGCGCGCTTCGATGTCGACGGCACCATGACCTGGCTGCCGCTGGTCCATGGCCAGGGGCCGCTGACCACAGAGAACGGCTTCGCCAGCCAAGCCGACGTGCTGATCGAGACGCGCCGGGCGGCCGACCTGCTGGGGGCCACCAAGATGGACCGACCGGAAGACATCCAGCCGAACGGCAGGAACGGCAAGGTCTACGCGATGCTCACCAACAACACCAAGCGCAAGTCCGACCAGGTCGACGCCGCCAACCCGCGCGCGGAAAACGCCTTCGGCCACATCATCGAGATTGCCGAGGAAGGCGGCGATTTCGCTGCCACCAAGGGCAGCTGGGAGATCCTGCTCAAGTGCGGCGACCCCGAGGTCGCCGAGGTCGGCGCCACCTTCTCGACGGAAACGACCGCGAACGGCTGGTTCGGCATGCCCGACAACTGCGCCATCGACTCCGAGGGCCGGCTCTGGGTCTCGACCGACGGCAACTCGCCCAAGGCGACCGGCCGTACCGACGGGCTCTGGGCGGTAGATACGGACGGCGAGGCGCGTGCGACCTCCAAGCTGTTCTTCCGCGTGCCGGTGGGCGCCGAGATGTGCGGCCCGCTGCTCTTGCCGGACGACCAGACCATGTTCCTCGCGGTCCAGCATCCGGCCGACGGCGGCGAGGACTGGGAAGGCTTCGGCCGTCCGTCCTACTACGAGGATCTGTCGACGCGCTGGCCGGACTTCGACCCGGCCATGCCGGTGCGTCCTTCGGTGGTCGTGATCACCAAGCAGGGCGGTGGCAAGATCGCGGTCTAATCGAAGGCAGCGGCCGGCCGCTTTCCGACAGCGGGAAGCGGCCCGACCGTCCATCGGCCGGCTCATGCTGGCGCGGGACCGGTGCGGATCAGGGCTTCCAGGACGGTGCACGGATCGTCGTGCACATAGCGTTCCATCAGCTGCCGGAACGCGCCGGGTTCGTTCATGCGCGGGGATTCGCCGGAAGGGCAGGGATGCCCCTGCGCGGCCGGCGGCCGGCAGGGGTGGCCTTGGCTGCTGGCTGCTCGGCCGCCCGGTGCAGCGTGCCCGAGCGATAGATCCCGAGCTCCCGCATCGCCCTGGCACGCGCAAGCTCGGCGCGGGCCTGGTAGCGCAGGATGGTCTCCAGGCTGAGCGCCTCTTCCGACCCGTCCCACCACCGCTCTTCCAGTGCCTGGGCACGGCGAAGCTGCCAGGCGGCATGGGCGATCGCCCGGACCAGCTCCTGCTCCTGGGCATCGATCGGCCGATAGGCGGCGCGCAGGCCGACGAGCAGCCCATCGAACCCGGCCTGCTCGGCGGGATCGTCCAGGATGACATTGCGGGCGCATAGGCCGTGGCGTCTCGCATTGGCGGACGATCTGGCCTTGCCTTCCGGCGTGCGGGGACCGCGCGAGCGGGCGCCATTGCTGCGGGCGGCGTCGATCTGAGCAGCGGAACGGGGCATGGCGGGGCAACCCTGGCTCATGGCAGTGTGAGCGCAGGGTATCAGGAATATTTACAGATTTATAGGAATAAAAAGCAGGAACCATCTGCGCCGATAGCTAGGAGCAGCCACCGCCAGCTCCCGATTCTGCTCAGGGCTTCTTCGGCGTACGCTCATCCGACAGCGTCTTCATGTAGGCCACGATGGCCGCCTCCTCCGAGGCAGTCAGCCCGAGGTTCCCGACGACGAACACGGCAGGGTTGGGGAATTCTGGGGCGGGCCAGCAGTTGTTCTGCAGCGCTTCCTTTTCCGTCGCCTGGGTGATGCCCAGCGATTCGCATGACCGCAGCACGTCGCGCGTGTTGTAGAAATGGACCAGACTTTCCAGGCTCTTGAACCAGCCATTATGGGTGTAGGCCTTCTTGAAACTCGCGCTCAGCCCCTTGGCCACGTTGCGCAGCGTCGGCGTTCTGAAGCTTCCTGCCTGGACGTCCGTGACGTGCGCCCTCAGTCCCGTCTTCGCACCCTTGGCGACGCCCTGGATCTGGCGATTGAAGGGCACACCGATATGGTGGAACCGGTTGTCGGTATAGAGCTGCTTTGGCGCCTCACCTTTGGGATCGGCGGGCTCGCCCCGCGGCACGCCATTGTGGCACGCCGTACAACGGGCGTCCTTTCCTCCGCGGTTCAGCTCGGAATCGATGCCATAGAACAGATCGTGACCCAGGTTTTCCTGGTCCGTGAACCCGACCAGGGGGAACGCGTGGTCGGGATCATCGGCAAGCTTCTTGTCCCGCCTGGAGCTGAAGGAATTCACGTCGCTCGATGCCTGCCAGGCCGCAAGCGCCACCGCGAGCCGCTTGAAGCTGGTGCGGCACGCCGGATTCGCCTTCGGATTCGGGCTGCAGTCGATGTCGCCTCCATAGGCCTGTCTGTACAGATCCTTGTACTTGGCCGTCTTGACCTGCTGGCAGACATTCTTCTCTCGGATGTTCTGCTCGACGTCATTCGGAAAGGGGTTCAGGGCCTGATCGGCGATCGGACCGAGGTACTTCGCGTATCTGGCCTGCAAGGATGACGGCAGGCCCGACGACCTGATCGTGGCGCTGACGGCTCCTCGCGGCTCCGCCGTCGGGCAGTCGGCGCCAGGCGTTGCCCCGCAGCCTTCGGCACGGCCATCCCAGAAGTTGCCGCCTTCCCAGGGTGCGGTGAACGGGCCGAAGCTGCCGCGCCGGAACGGGGGACTGAAGCTCGCATAGGCGTTGGCATGTGGCTTGATGTTGCCCACCGCGTGCGGCTTCGCGCCCGGTGCCACCACCGTGGTGGCGTTGATGGTGGCATTGGGCAGGATCCAGCCTCTTGCGGGATCGTGGCATGACGCACACGCCTGCTTGTTGGCAGGGATGGAAAGCTTCTCGTCGAAGAAGATGTTCTTGCCCAGTGACTCGATGGGCTCCAGCGCATCAGCGCCTGCAGGCCCGAAGATGACGGGTGCGGCCGCTACCGAAGCTAGGATCAGGGATCTTGTATAAGGCTTTGTCGACATTTTTATGCTTCTCCCTGCAACCGATGCTCTTCTTTTTTTCGTTCCGCGGTACATGAACCGACTTGATCAACCTTTTCTTCGATGTTCGACTTGTCGCGAGCTGGCGCTTCACGGCTCGATGGGGGATGAGCCGTGAAGCGCAGCCGAGCGGTTTCCTCCCGCGCAGTCGCGGGGTCAGAGCCGCATCCGCCGAGCCAGCTGGGCATTGCCTTCTGACAGCCCAGCCCGCGTCACTCATGGTGAGTGGGGGGGTACGGGCGAATGCTGCCGGGGCTCAGCCACACCGGGACGACCGATCGAAATCTGCTGCCGGCCGTGGCGCCACGGAGCGCAGATGCCTGCGCCCCGTGGACCGGTCCGAATTGCGGCCGCGTCGAAAATCAACGGCCAAGCCGAAGGAATGGAGGCTGCCGGCTCCCGTCGGGGCAAGAACGCCAACTTGCCTTGACGACGGGCCTCCGTCTCGCTGCCACACCTGACTGACTGAGAAGAAAATGGGCTGGATACCTGCCACAACGGATGCGCTGCGGCAGGTATCTCGGGAACAGAAGCAATGTCAGTGGAAGGTAGTTAACTCAGTACGACGGCTGCTCCGGGGCCTTTGGGGGCTGCGGCGGATACTTCGGCGGCTCCGGATGCTTAGGCGGGGTGGGCTTGTCGATCTTGAACCAGCAAACCAAGTCAACCTTCGCGACCTTGCCGTATTTCTTGAAGTTGACCGCAACCGCGCTCAGCTTGGTCTTTGCATATTCCTTGCCGAAATCAACCTTGCACTCGAAGTTCTTCTTGATGACATCCTTGTAGAAGAGAAACTTTCTCTTGATATCCTTGTCCTTGAATTCGCACTTGACTACCTTGTAATACTTTTTCTTCTCCGCGACCTTCTTGATGTCGATCTTTACGTCGTTGGAGTATAGATCGATCTTCTGGCCCTTGATCTTCAATGGCACCTTACAGGTTTCATCCTTTACATCGATTACTGCTGATTTCTGGTCATTATAGGTTGCTACGGCAGGTTCTTGCGCCGACGCAGCAGCGGCTCCCAGTCCAACTGCCGTCGTCACGAGGACGGTTTGAAGAACCTAGCCGTGCGATCTGGGATGTGATTCGCTTCTGCTGGCAGCGGGAGGGCAGCAGCGATGGGTGGATCACCTGGGTTGTTCGACCTGGATGAGCGTTACGTGGCACTGAGCGCGTCGGGTGATC